>JAMOAC010000287.1 GCA_023621975.1 Bacillota bacterium
TAATACCCGCTGCTGTATCCTATACATATACAGCATTTGATTTACATAATCCATTTCACATATACAGCAATTTTTATATCGGAAATTCTCAGAGAATTCTCATATAGATTTGCTGTAAAATCCATGGATTAAGCATAAATATTTACGAACATTCTATAAGGGAAAAATTCCATCAGCCAAACTGAACGGGCTTTCTATAACTTCCGCCACCTCTTTTTGATTCAAAATTCTTCTTAAGATCTTGCAATTTTTCATCGCTATCCTTCAAAAATTTGGCCAATCGTTCTTCAAAGGTCATGTTGTCATGTTTTTCTCTGCCCCAATCAATATCTATAGGTCTGCTTGATTTTGCAGTTTGTTTTTCCTGCTGAGCTTTCTTGATTGACAGGCTTATCTTTCCATTGCTATCAATTGAAATAATTTTTACTCTCACTGACTGATTTTCCTTAAGATGTGCCTTTACGTCTTTGACATACTCATCCGCAACTTCTGAGATGTGAACCAGGCCAATCTTTCCATTTGCAAGTTGAACAAAGGCTCCAAAATTCGTAATGCCAGAAACCTTACCTTCAACAATACTTCCTACTTCGACCTGCATATAACAAGAAATCCTCCTTAATGTTCATAAAGTAATTCGATTATATAGCATATCAATGCTTTCGTCAAGCCTTCTCTTTAGCCATACCCAGGTACTCTACCCTTATATTATTTTTAATATCCTTCAGATGATCCAAGGCAAAACAACTTTTTCAAATTGCTCTTTTAGTAACAGTTGTATACAATTCCTAAAGGATATGGAAATATTTATGAAAACAAATAATCAAAACACCGCAATCAGCAACATTTTGAAATAACACTAATATATAGTATTTGTTCCATTTTATACAAATAATATGTAAATTACTTAAATTGCATCCAATTGTACTAAAACGAGATAAATTGAAATGCTATAATCATACAATATTCTCATTCAAAGACTGTATATAGGAAACAGTAAAGGACCAGACTGTAACAGTACTTTATTTGCGCTCTTAAAATTCTATAATTATTTTACTTATTAGTATCAACAAACAATTTCTCTCCGCTTTTTACCATGCCCAGCCTTTCTCTTGCAACCTTCTCAACATATTCATCAGAACCTATTATTTCCAGGCTTTTGTTTAACTCCTCATTTATTCTCTGTTCTTCGGCAATCTTTTCATTTATATCCTTAATCTGCTTAGTTTTCAAGTTTATTATTTTTTGCTGCTCAATAAATGTAATTGCAAAATAGACAATAAACAAAGTTAAAGCAATAAATATCAATTTTGACTTTTTTCCTGCCTTCATAACCAAACCTTCTTTTCTCTTTAGTATGACCGAGCCTTTTTATCATTTCATACCTTGTGTCACACCAAAAGCTGCCTTCCGGTATTATATATGATATATTCTATACTAAAAGTTAAATTCCTTCCGCTTAAAATAAATTTAGATATGTTAAAAATAAAATCATATCTTTTTTATCTTGTTTTTATATCGCTTGCTCCACATTTTTATTTTTGTTATCCTGTTTCTGCCAAAAGCCTTTGAGCCTTTATAAAATTTTTGTGCTGCCCGTGCAATAAGCTTTGCAGGGTATGACAAAATTTTAATTATCAACTTGATTGGAAAGGTAACTATTATCCACAACTTCTTCAAAATATTAAATATCAATTTTATTACAAACAGTGCAGAATTCATGACAATTTTACTAAAAAGAAGTGCATACAGTGTTACTCCAAATATTGTCCCTAAAAAAATGAAGCCTCGTATTTCTCCCTCATTACTGTGATACACTACGGCAAACATTACAATGGCCACAATAATCCAATATATCAAGTCTTCAAAATAAATTGCAACAATACCTGTCTTTACTGCCTTTCTTTTTATCCTGAAAAAATCGTATATCAGAGCTATTAATACCCCACCGACAATTGACCACAGAAAAACATTGACCTGGCTTTTTACAGAAACGGGCAATTCAAATCACCGGCCTTCTATCTGAACATCCTGCTGAAGAACCCGAAACCTCCGGATTTTGATTCATTATCAGTATACTCACAACTTATAATGTCACCTTCAATATTCAATTCGGAACTATCCAGATTGAGTTTGCTTATGCGAAGGCCTTCCCCCCTGATAATCAAACCTCCGAGCTCTGTCTCCACAATTACACACTCGTCATTAAAACTTTCCACGTCGATAACCCCGGAAATACTCAGTTTCTCCCTGTTTTCCAGGATCAAATTCTGAACTCTTGGTTTGCTAACCTTTTTATCCTCCATAGCCATACCTATCCCCCCTCCTTCTCTGCTTTAATAATATGCATGTACAAACAAAAAAATAACCCCTAATGTTCAAAACACATCAGGGATTTGTCGTTTACTTTATCAGGGGCTATGTATAATTACTGTATTATTCTGTACATTTCTTTTGCCTCTGCTTTTGAAACGTGTTCATTCACTGAAAGTACTTCTACTTTACTTGTACTGTTTCCAAAACGTATCTCAACAATATCTCCGACTTTTACTTCTGTTCCTGGCTTAGCCACTTTACCGTTTATTAATACACGCTGTTGGCTGCATGCTTCGTTAGCCAATGTGCGCCTTTTAATTAATCTTGAATTTTTTAAAAATTTATCTATCCTCATAAATACACCCCCTTAAAGTTTAAGGAGGTAGCAATGTCTACCTCCGATTGACTTTATCTTTTAATGCTTTTCCTACCCTAAAAATTGGAACCTTTGATGCCTCAATAGTTATCTCTTCCTTAGTCTGAGGATTAACTCCTTTTCTTGCTGCTCTTTCCCTTACTTCAAATGAACCAAAGCCTACTAATTGAACCTTATCACCCCTTTCAAGAGCATCCTCCACACTTTCGATAAGCGCATTCAATGCTTTTTCTGCATCCTTTTTGGATAAATTACTTTTCTGTGCAATGCTTGAAATCAACTCCGCTTTATTCATCAAATCTCCTCCTTTTTTAAAACCCTTTTGACAAAAGCCTTTGGGTTTAGTTTAATCGCTTTTTTCAGAAATATGTACTTTTGCCTTGTTCCATAGCTCGTCCATTTCAGAAAGTTTCATATCCTCAAGCCTTTTTCCCATTTTTCTGCTCTCTTGTTCTATGTATTCAAACCGCCTGATAAACTTATTGATAGTCCTTGTTAACGCAAGCTCCGGATGTACTTTGAGGAATCTTGCAAGGTTTACAAGGGCGAAAAATACATCCCCCGTTTCATCTATTATTCTTTCCACATTTTTACTCTTATATACATCTTCCAACTCTTTTATTTCTTCGTGTACCTTTGCAAAAACATCATCTATGTTATCCCAGTCAAAACCGACCTGTGCAGCTTTTTGCTGAACTTTGTAGCTACGCATAAGTGCAGGCAAATTGGCTGGCACGCTTTTTAACACTTCCGTCTGGCTCTTCTGGCCTTTTTCCTTCTTCTTGATAGCTTCCCAGTTTGCAAGCACCTCATCAGCATTTTCAGCCTTGGCATCACCAAATACATGTGTGTGCCTTTGAATCATTTTGCGGCAAATCCCGGTTATTACATCATTTATATCAAAATTACCGTTTTCCGCAGCTATTTGGGCATGGAAAATAATTTGCAACAGAAGATCCCCCAGTTCCTCACAAAATCTGTCCTTATCATTTAAATCAATTGCCTCAAGCACTTCATAAGTTTCCTCTATCAGGTATTTTTTCAGGCTTTCATGTGTCTGTTCTCTGTCCCAGGGGCAACCATTTTCACTCCTTAGGGTCTTCATTATTTCGACCAGGTCAGAAAACTCGTATTTTTCTTTCAGCATCTATATCTCCCTCCCGACAATTACAACGAATATGCTGAATTGTCAACATTGTAATATAATTAGATTATACCAAAGTTAACATTTCTATGTTATTTTAACAATAAAAACTTATCTCCTTCAATTAAAAGTCATAAATTAAACGGGACATCCAGACACAAGCAGACATCCCGTTTGTACCGTATTTTGCTTTATCCTTGCACATTTCTCATGGCCATTCCAAAATGTTTGTTTATTAACCTGTTATTTCAAATTTCCTCCTGTAATCCCGCGGACATATCCCCTTAATTTTCTTAAATGTTTTTGAAAACAACAACTGATCTTCATATCCTACGGAACGGGAAATGTCGCCTATAGAAAGGGCAGGGTTCCTCATAAGTTCACATGCCTTATCAATTCTGAATTGCATAATATATTGCTGTGGTGAAATACCCAGGTACTGCTTAAAGAGGCTTCCCAGATAACTTCTGTCTATTCCTATATATTTGGCCATATTATTAACAGTCAGCTTTCTTGAATAATTTCTTTGAATATATTCTACAGACTTTTTCACATAAAGCTCCTTACTGTCTTCATCATCACGGGCAAAACGTTCATTGCCGTTTACTTCTATAAGCCGGGAAAGAAAAAGATACAGCAAGCCGGTCAGCCTTATTTCTCGCCCTTTTTTAACATTTTCGGCTTTTATCATTTCTCTAAGGCAATTACGTATATAATTGTCACAGTCATAAGTAAATACAGGATTGTCTGCCGTAATTGATGCCCGTCGAAGATAAGATTCAGCCCTCAAGCCGTTAAATCCTACCCATATGTAATGCCAGGGGTTCTCATAAT
>JAMOAC010000362.1 GCA_023621975.1 Bacillota bacterium
GCCGGTAGTTAGTGCAAAAGCTGCATATGATTTCATGGATGTAGAAATAACGCAGGCAGACTCCATACCTGGAGTAGCAACGGTGAAAGTAACAGACGGAGTACGCAGCACTACATACAGGATAAGCTTCGGATATCCGCCGGTAAGCGTAGACTTTGCAAAAGACGGAATAGATGAAAGCATATGGACGATATTGAATCCTGATCCTGATAATTATTCAATAGATAAAGAACTTGGACTGAGGCTGCCTACGCAGGACAACGATATTTACGGATCAGGAACGGGTTGGAAGAATGTATTCATACAGCAGGCAGCAGGCGACTGGGATGTAGTAGCGAAGGTATATTATCCTGCAGCGCCGTCGGCGAACTACCAGCAGAACGCGTTACTGGTATGGCAGGATGCAGATAACTACATTAAGTTAGACTTTGAATATAACCAGTGGCTTGGCGGCTTGTCGGTACAGTACGGATATGAATCAGGCGGATCATTCAGTGCTGCTGGTTCAGCACCGCAATCGTCAATCACGCCTGGACAGGAAAACTTCACGATTTACTACAGGATAAAGAAGACAGGCAACACATATGAAGGATACTACTCACTGGATGGAGAAGAATGGACGAAGCTAGGCACGATTGAAATAAATCTGTCGAATCCGCACATAGGCGTATATGCAACGAAGAACTCGACCAGTGCCACAATTGATACCTACTGCCAGTACATTAAGGTACTACAATAGGATCCATATCAATGAGAAAGGATTATCAAGAAGTGAGCTTCCTCAGCCAATAGCTGGGGGAGCTTCTGGCAGAATATAATGTTGCTATAATTTCCAGCGGGTAATCATAGAATTACTCGCTGGATTTGTTTTTTATTTAAGGTTTTATAATAAATGTGGAGTAGTTAAAAAACGTCTCTTCGTCAATGGTTGGGGGGGATTAAAGTAAAACCACAGATAAAATAAAGTAGCAACATATTATTAAGCGAGTGGTTTTAATACCACTCGCTGATTTTATGTGCGCCTGCTATGGGCGATAAGCAGGCGATGAAAGTCCGCTTTGGACTTGGTAGTGGAAACCCTGGCCAAAGGCAAGGGTTCCCGTCGCGAGCTGGAATCTGAAGGTAGCAGGAGGCAAAATCTTTGTATAAAAAACAGGAGGTAAAATCCTGGCCTTATGAAAAAAATGCACATAAGGAACTTGTAAACTATACGAGTCTGTATAACAAAGCGAAGTCCAATGCTGTCCGAAGTTTTATGCTGTCCGGGGTTTACGGTGTAAGACGTACAATAATGAGAGGGATCGGTGGATGAAACAAACGTCCACCTTCTACATTAACCTTTTTCCCTGCACATTTTACATAATCAGATTTAATTAATTGAAATATAACTTGTAATTGTTATACGCGGTTTACAAAGACGACATTTTGTACTGAAAGATGTGAATAAAATGTTGACATTGACGTAACGTAAAGGTGTAAATTAATGTTGAAAGGAGATGAAATGGTGGAATACACGGTGCAAAAGCTTGCAAAACTGGCAGGAATCAGTACGAGAACACTCAGGTATTACGATGAAATAGGGATTCTCAAGCCGGCAAGAATTAATTCATCGGGATACAGGATATATGGTCAGGCAGAAGTTGACAGGCTCCAGCAAATATTGTTCTACAGGGAATTGGGTGTTCAACTGGACAGAATAAAGGAGATTATTACATCGCCTTCTTTTGACGAAATAGCAGCACTTAAGGAGCACCGGGAGAAACTGATTGAAAAAAGAATGCAATTGGATTTATTAATTGCCAACTTGGAAAAAACAATAGCATTAAAGGAAGGGAGAATTAAAATGAGTGACAAGGAAAAGTTTGAAGGATTCAAGAAAAAATTGATTGAAGAGAATGAGAAAAAGTACGGAAAAGAAGCAAGAGAGAAATACGGCGATGAGGCAGTCGACCGGTCTAACAAAAAGTTTGCTGGCATGACTCAGGAACAGTATGAAGAGTGGCAAAGATTGGGCGAAGAGTTGAACGAAACGCTAAAAGCTGCATTTGCTACCGGCGACCCTGCAGGTGAACTTGCACAGAAAGCTGCTGACCTGCACCGGCAATGGCTGTGCTATGCCTGGGATAATTATTCCAAGGAAGCCCATGCAGGCCTTGCGATGATGTATGTTGAGGATGAAAGGTTCAAAGCATACTATGACAAGGAACAGCCCGGTACTGCAGAATTTTTGAGAGATGCAATCCTCATTTATACCGGGATGAAATAGAGCCAGAGCCACGAGCCACGGAGCCACGGGGACGGTTCTCCTGGTACACTCATTGCGCAAGGTGATGGGGGGCCATCCACGGGGAGCCATGGGAAAGTTCTCCTGGTACAATGACGGTTCCCAATTATTGTACAAGATTATTAAGGGAAAATAATGGGGACGGTTTTCAACCACTTGTGTTATGCGGTGTTATGACAGTGGGTGTGACAAGGAATCGTCCCCTGTCATATTTTTACACATCTCCTGTCACATTCTCTCCTGTCACATTTGGTCTTGACAATAAAATTTTTGGAAGTAAAATATAAATATATTTCGCATACGAAATATACCGATGCGAAATATATTTTTTATATTAAAATTAACTATCAGAGCGTGGGTTTATGGAAGAGATAAGCAAGGGCATTCAGGTGGTTAAACTGCTTAAACAGGTAAAAAAAATAATGAGCCATAACCTGTGGACCCGGTCGAATGAACTGAATTTAACCGGCACACAAAGCATGCTTATCGGCATTTTACTTCAAAATGAAAAGATGAAGATAAGCGACTTAAGCCGCAAGTTGGGACTATCCAACAGCACCGTGTCCGGTATTATTGACAGGCTGGAAAGCCGCGGACTGGTAAAAAGAATCAGATGCAAGGAGGATAGGCGGGTGGTTTATGCTTGTGTTTCCGAAAGGTTTATGGAAGAAGCACAGCAGCATTTCATGCAATTTGAAAAGGAATTTGAAGCATTGATGAATAAAGCAACTCCTGAAGAACTTGATACAATTATTAAAGGATTGAGTATGCTGAAAACAATATTGAAAAGGCAAGGTATTGAGGAATAAATGATTATACGCTCTATGAGTAGGAGGAAGGCACGAAATGTATAAACTGGCAAAATACTTCAAACCGTACATAGGCTTGATTATAGCAGCAATAATCCTGCTTTTTGTCCAGGCGATGTGCGACCTTGCACTGCCGGATTATATGTCCAATATTGTGAATAAAGGTATACAGCAGGGCGGCATCGTAAATGCCGTGCCGGAAGCAGTAAGGAAAAGCCGAATGGACAAATTAACACTTTTTATGAGTTCGGAGGAAAAATCAGAAGTTTTAAAAAATTATACATTAATTGATAAAACAAGCCCTGATTATGATAAGTATGTCAGGGACTATCCAAAATTGGAAGAGGAGCCTGTTTATATCCTGAATAAAATCAGCAAATCAGAAATCGATAAAATAAATCCGGTAATGGGCAGGGCTTTTCTTGCTGTTTCAGGTATTGAGAAAATGCAGGCTGAAGCAAGGGACGGAGTAATTTCGTTTAACGGAATGGAAATTCCAGCTAATATCGATTTGTTTGATATAATTGCCAAATTGCCGCCTCAACAGGCTTCGGCAATAGCTGATGCCATTCATGAAAGGTTTACTGCTTTGGGCGACAGCATGGTTAACCAGGCGGCCGTTGGCGCGGTTAAAGCTGAATATGAAGCGCTGGGTATGAATACAGGCAGCATCCAAAGCCGGTATATCATCAATACCGGTTTGATAATGCTTTTAATATCCTTATTAGGTGCGGTTTGTACGGTTTTGGTAGGCCTTGTTTCAGCAAGAACATCAGCGGGAATATCGAGGGACATCAGAGAGCATGTATTTACAAAGGTTGAAAGTTTGTCCAATGTGGAATTTGATAAATTCTCAACCGCTTCGCTTATAACAAGGACTACAAACGATATTACTCAAATTCAAATGGTTATTTTCATGATGATAAGAATGGTGTTCTATGCACCTATTATGGGCGTCGGCGGCGTAATCAGAGCCGTTGGCAAAAGCGTATCCATGTCGTGGATTATTGCAGTTGCAGTTATAGTTCTCCTGGGGTTAATAATACTGATTATGGCAATTGTCATGCCCAAATTCAAGATAGTTCAAAAACTTGTTGACAGGCTGAATCAGGTTACCCGTGAAAACCTTTCAGGTATGATGGTCATAAGAGCTTTTAACAACCAGGAGTTTGAGGAAAAGCGTTTTGACAAGGCAAACCAGGAACTTACAACTACAAACCTGTTTATTAACCGGGTGATGTCAGTTATGTTTCCCGGAATGACGCTGATAATGAACATTATTACGCTTTTTATAGTATGGATCGGGGCACACCAGATTGAAAACTCAAGTATGCAGGTAGGAGACATGATGGCATTTATTCAATATGCAATCCAGATAATCATGTCATTCCTGACCATATCAATGATATTCATTATATTGCCAAGAGCATCGGTGTCTGCCCAACGCATTGCAGAGGTGCTCGAGACAGAACCTGCAATAAAGGACCCTGAGAAGCCCCGTAAATTCAACAAAAATGAAAAGGGCGTTGTGGAGTTCAAAAATGTATATTTCAAGTATCCCGGGGCT
>JAMOAC010000439.1 GCA_023621975.1 Bacillota bacterium
TTCTTTTACATATTTTCCGTCTTCCACTTCAAAGCCTTCATCTCTCAGAACGGCAGCAAGCTCTTCCCTGGTTGTCTTTAACGTATTTACCCTGACAGTAAGCGGTGGAGTTTCGTTATTTTTTTGTAGCAGTGATTCCGTAAATTCTTCTCCAAAAAGTTTTATCCATTTTTTTATCATCCATTCAGGATGAGAGTACCTTACTGAAAGGTATTTTATCAAATCTTTTGCCCTGTCCGGGTACGAAATATTATCCATGTTCCTTGCTATATTTCTCAAAACTGCATTTACATATCCGCATGAAGCCGAATGCCCGTATTTTTTTGAAAGCTTCACGCTCTCATTGCAGGCTGCTGACTGAGGAACCTTATCCATAAAAAGCAGCTGATACACACCCAGCCTCATTATGTTAAAAATCCACGGCGACAATTTTTCAAGCTTTATCCTGGAAAACTGCCCTATAATCCAGTCAATGGTAAGTTTCCATCTTACCGTTCCGTATACAAGCTCCGTAATGAAATTTCTGTCAACACTCCTGAGTTTGGTGTCTGACAGGTATTTATTAACGGCTATGTTGGTGTAAGCCCCTTTTTCGTTTATATCGTATAATATTTTCAAAGCCGTTTCTCTTGCCAAATCTATACTCAATCCTTATCCTCCATCTTTTATTTTCAGTCTCTTCTTCTGTTGGCAAGAAGAATGAGACGCAAAAGGCTTGCCATTGCAACGGTTGCAGACGCAACATAAGTCATTGCCGCAGCTTGCAAAACCTTCCTGGCAGGCTCAATTTCATCCACTGCAAGCATGCCGGATGACTCCAGTATGCCAATGGCTCTCTTGCTTGCGTTAAATTCTACAGGCAAAGTGATGAGATAAAATGCAACTGCCAGTGTAAAAAGAATTATGCCTATATTAACCAGCAGAGGCAACCGGAATATAAGTCCGAATATTGCAAGATACGGCCCCATGGAAGAACCAATGCCTGCCAGTGGAACGAGATTCGTTCTCAGGGCAAGAGGCCCGTAACCGGTTTTATGCTGTATTGCGTGGCCGGTCTCATGGGCTGCAACACCCAATGCTGCAACAGACGTACTTGAATATACAGGGCTTGAAAGCCTCACAACCCTCTTTCCCGGATCATAGTGGTCCGTCAGTTGTCCTCTCACAGGCTGTACATCTACATCGCGAAGCCCGTTGATGTCCAAGATATACCTTGCAACATCAGCCCCCGTAAGCCCTCTTCTGTTTGCCACCCTGCTGTATCGGTTAAAAGTGCTGTTAACTTTCATCTGGGCATAAATTGAAAAAATCAGCGCTGGAATTACCAGAATCAAATAATATACGTCAAATCCATAATAATACATAAATGCACCTCCCATTCGGGATTATTTTCCGCAATTTAGGATTATTCACCACAGCTTCAGGCAATTTGTGATTTCATAACTATATTATAACCTTTTTTTATCCAAGTACTTCCCCTTCGTCTAAGTTGTGCCCGCATTCATTAATTCCCATTTTCCTGCAGCAGTCAAACTGGATCTCCAGTATGCTCAGGAAACCTTCCCCTGTTTCAACTATAAGTTCTTCCTTTGTAATTTTACATATGGTTCCCGGTTTACTGCGAGTATATTCGCCCTCGGCAACTCGGGTTTTCCACACTTTCATTCTGTCACCTTTATAAAATGTATAAGCACCCGGCCATGGGTTCGTACCCCTTACAAGGTTGTGAATCTCCCATGCCGACTTGTTCCAGTCTATTTCACCGATGCTCCTGTCAATCATGGGTGCATAGGTCGCTTCTTCATGATTCTGAGGTATTCGCTCCAAAGTTCCCTCTCTGAGCTTTATAAGAGTCTCTTTCAACACCTCTGCCCCAATAACGGACAATTTGTCATGCAGTTCACCTGCTGTCATATCATCCGTTATTTCCACCTGTCTTTTTAACAGTATATCTCCTGTATCCATGCCCTCATCGGTTAACATGGTTGTAACACCCGTAACTTTCTCGCCGTTTATTATGCACCAGTTTATTGGAGCCGCTCCCCTGTATTTGGGCAAAAGGGATGCATGCACGTTAATGCATCCAAGAGGCGGTATATCAAGCAACTCCCTGGATAAAATTTTCCCGTAGGCGGCAGTCACAAGCAGATCAGGAGCGATGTTCCTTAATTGATCTACAAAATCGCCTGTCTTAATTTTTTCCGGCTGAAGCACTTCAATGCCCTTTTCAAGGGCATACTCCTTGACAGGAGGGGCGGCAAGTTTTTTGCCCCTTCCTTTAGGCTTGTCTGGCTGCGTTACAACAGCAGCTATATCATAACCCTCTCTTACAAGCATATCAAGAGAGGGTACGGCAAATTCCGGCGTACCCATAAAAACAATCTTCAAAGTCCATTCACTCCAATCATAAATCTCATTTTTCCCTGTTTTTCAGTTCATCTTCATCAAGGAATCTGATTGCCTTATCCTTGAAAAGGATTCCGTCAAGGTGGTCAATTTCATGGCAAAGTGCCACTGCCAGCAATTCCGTGCCTTTAACGGTTATCTTTTCTCCTTTGGCATTCAGAGCTTCCACTTCTACCTCGGCAGGACGCTTTACTTCAGCGTACACACCGGGTACGCTTAGACAGCCCTCTACATCTACCTGTTCACCTTTTTGAGAAACAATAACAGGATTGATCAGTTCTATCAATCCTTCTCCCGTATCTATGACAACTATTCTCTTAAGTATTCCAACCTGCGGAGCCGCAAGGCCTACGCCTCCGGCATTATACATTGTCTCAGCCATATCCTTCAGCAGTGTTATGACTTTCTCGTCTATCCTGTCAACTTCCTTTGATTTTTTTCTCAGTATTTCATCGCCTTCTTTTACAATATTTCTTATCGCCATTTATACTCCTCCAATTCAAAAAAATATCCATCTGGAAACTCGCTACAACCATCTAAAAGTACGGTTTATTGATATATTAACAATTATAGCATATTTTGAGGATTAATATCCACGTTCAGTTCCACATTGTTCCTTCCCATCTTTTTATTATATTCATCATAAACATAAGTCAATACATCTGTCAGTTGATCCTTGCTACTGCCTTTTATTATAATCCTCCACCTGTACCGGTTTCTTATCCGAGGTATGGGCGCCCTTGCAGGGCCCAACACTTCAAAATTCCCGGCGCAATCATAATTTTTTATGCATTGTTCTGCCATAGTCTTAACTGCTTTTGCACTCTCAAATACAGCCCTGTCTTTAGTCCCCCTCAGGATAATCAAGCCTATCGATGTAAACGGGGGATAACCGAGTTTTTTTCTTATTTGTATTTCCTGTTCATAGAAGGTATTGTAATCATTTTTGCAGGCAGCCAGTATGCTGAAATCTTCCGTATTGTATGTCTGTATAACGACTTCTCCGGGTATTTCGCCTCTTCCGGCCCTTCCTGCCATCTGCGTAATGAGCTGAAAAGTTCTCTCAGAAGCCCTGTAATCACCTATGTTAAGCAGGCTGTCCGCCGCCAGGATTCCTACCAGCGTCACATTGGGGAAGTCATGCCCTTTGGCTATCATCTGAGTCCCTACCATAATATCAATATTTTCCTCGCGGAATCTTCTTAAAATTTCTTCATGGGAATTCTTGTAGGTAGTGGTGTCCATGTCCATCCTGATGACAGAACTAAGGGGAAACTTCTTTTTAATCTCTTCCTCCACTTTCTGGGTGCCCACTCCGAATTGTTTTATGTACCGGCTTTTGCATTTAGGGCAAAGTTTGGGTGCTTTAACTGTATAACCGCAATAGTGGCATATAAGCCTGTCATCTGAGGAATGATATGTCATGGTTATGTCACAGTAGTTGCATTTCATTGTATACCCGCAATTTCTGCACAATACAAAAGAGGCATATCCTCTTCTGTTCAGAAAAAGCATTGTCTGCTGTCCCTTTTCTATTCTCGAAGCTATTTCAGCTTCAAGCTTTCTGCTAAACATTGAACGGTTTCCGCTTTCAAGTTCATTTCGCATATCAACCAGGGTCATTTTGGGCAGTTCCATTTCATTTGCCCTTCCGTTCATTTCTAAAAGCTGTATTTCGCCGTTTTTGGCCCTGTAATAAGTCTGCACCGACGGTGTTGCAGAACCGTAAAGCAGCACCGCATTGCTGTCCATACACCGCTGTCTTGCAATTTCAGAAGCAGTATATTTGGGAGTTGTGTCTGACTTGTAGGAGCTTTCGTGCTCCTCATCTATAACAATGATGCCTAGCCTGTCGAAAGGGGCAAACACCGCGGACCTTGCTCCAACCGCCACCTTTATTTTACCGTCTCTTATCAGCCTCCACTGATCATACCTTTCGCCCGGAGAAAGCCTGCTGTGCAAAACAGCAACTTCATTTCCAAAACGGCTCCTAAACCTGTAAACCATTTGAGGAGTCAGCGAGATTTCAGGCACAAGCACTATGGCTTGTTTCCCTTTTCCAATAACGTACTCAATCAGTTGCAGGTATACCTCAGTTTTTCCGCTTCCGGTAACCCCGTGAAGAAGAATTTCGTCAAAAATGCCCCTGTCCAGCTTCTTTTTAATTTCAGACAGTACATTTGCCTGCTGCTCAGTCGGACACAAGGCTGATGTCCTTTCAACCTCCATATCACTCATGGGTTCACGGAT
>JAMOAC010000146.1 GCA_023621975.1 Bacillota bacterium
ATCAAGAGGAACGGGCAGCCCGTAGGGTTTTATGAATCCCTTTTGAGAAATGTATTGAGAATAGCTGACATGCTGCCTGCATTTAATCTGCTTGGAGCTATATTTATTGTTTTTTCAAAAAATTATATGCGAATCGGGGATTTTGCTGCAAATACCGTTGTGGTTAAAACAGGCAGCAGGGCAAGGCCGGTCAGTTTAAACCGGCTCTTGGGAAGCAATGCCCTGCAAACAGGTGCAAATGCACAAGGGGATGTCAAAATATCTGCGACCCATCCTAACATCTATCCCGTAAATAACATTGAATACGGCATATTAAAGGAATTTTTGCTGAGAAAGGAAAATTTGGGGCAAAGACGGCCGGTGATTGCATACCGCCTCAATATGTATTTTTTGAACAAATTTAATATAGAAAAGCCCTATACGGATCCCTATAGTTTTTTCGAGGAAATACTGAGGAACAGCTCAGGATCTTCATAAACATAAAACAAAATAGAATTAAGGTAATCCGGAAATATAAAATGCATCAGATTCCGAAAATACGTATCAGGCTTTCATAGATAAATACGGCCGGTTTTGTGATAATATATGAAGTGGCCCCGGTAAATATCAAAACGGCCAGAATTATGAAGCCATACCTTTCCAATGCGGATATCACATTGTAGTGCCTTAAAGGCACCAGGTTAGACACGATTTGAAAGCCGTCCAGCGGTGGTATCGGCAGAAGGTTGAATATGAACAGTATGATGTTTATCCATATTGTGTAGTCAATAATTCCTAAAACTGAGCTGACAATATTTTCCCTCAGGCTGTACGGAAAGGTACTTGACAGAAAGAGCTTGCCCAAAATTACGAATATTGCGGCAATAATGAGGTTTGTAAACGGGCCTGCAGCGGAAACGATGATGCTGTCCCGCCTTGGGTTTTTATAATGTTTTGGGTTGATTTGCACCGGCTTTGCCCATCCAAATCCCATGAATAAAATCATTAAAAACCCAAACAGGTCAATATGCGGCAGAGGAGAAATGGTAAGTCTCCCCTGGCTTCTTGGAGTAGGGTCACCCAGCCGGTCGGATGCAAAGGCATGGGCAAATTCATGAAAAGCAAGCCCTATCACAATTCCGGGCAAATTAACGAGTATTTCTTCAATATTCGGCCTGAACATATTTTACCCCATAAAATTGATTTTAACCGGCAGTGCCGGCACAATAAATTAACATGTGTTTAGGATTTTATTTTAGCAAATATTGCTAATAATGTCCAGAAAATATAATATGCGCATTTGCATATTTTATTCACTCCCTTTTATTTTTATTGTATAATTCTTAAGTAATATGCTAATATATATTTAGCACATTGGGACAACCTTTTTAAATTCACGGTTTGAAACAGTGTATATTTATAAATGTGACGTATGGAGTGTGAAGCTTAAATGAACGGCAAAACTGTATTGAGCGGAATGAGACCGACGGGCTCCCTGCATTTGGGAAATTATTTCGGAGCTCTTGAAAACTGGGTAAAATTACAAAATGAATATGACTGTTATTTTTTTGTTGCCGACTGGCACGCACTTACAACAGGCTACGAAAATACCCAGGAACTGAAGCAGAATATAGATGAGGTTTTGATTGACTGGCTAAGTGCGGGGCTTGACCCTGAAAAATGCAATATATTCATACAGTCAAGGGTCAGGGAGCATGCAGAGTTGAACCTGCTTCTATCGATGATTACACCGCTGTCGTGGTTGTATAGATGCCCCACTTACAAGGATCAGCTTAAGCAGATAAAGGACAGGGAAATAGCCACTCATGGTTTTTTGGGATATCCATGCCTTATGGCGGCGGATATATTGATGTACAAGGCGAATTTTGTTCCTGTAGGTGAGGATCAACTGCCTCATCTTGAGCTGACAAGGGAAATTGCAAGAAGGTTTAACTATATGTACGGGCAAGTATTTCCCGAGCCCCAGGCATTGCTTACAAAGGCAAAGGTGCTTCCCGGACTGGACGGCAGAAAAATGAGCAAAAGCTACGGCAACACAATAGCACTGTCCGACAGCCCTGATACAATCAGGAAAAAGGTAAGCACAATGATTACCGACCCTGCAAGAATCAGAAAGGACGATCCGGGACATCCTGAAGTGTGCTCGGTATATGCTTTCCACAAGGTATTCAATGAAAATGAAGTGGGAGAAATAGAACAGATGTGCCGGGGAGGAAAAATTGGCTGTGTTCAGTGCAAACGCAAACTTGCCGACAGGATAGTGGAATATATGACACCTATTTATGATAGAAGGCAGGAGCTTCAGAACAAACCGGATTATATCAGGGAAGTGGTGGAAACCGGCTGCAGGAATGCTGAAAAAATCGCGAAGAAGACCATGGAAGAAGTCAGGACTGCCATGAAAATCGACTGGTAGCATGTGAAATTATCGACCTGGGTTTAATTCATATTTGCATTGATGGGGGTTTTATGCTTTGGAGAGTGCTTTGACCAGAGCCTGCACGATAAAAATAGATAAGTTTGAAGGCCCTTTTGACCTCCTGTTTCATTTAATTGAAAAAAACAAGATAGACATATACGATATTCCAATAAATGAAATAACCGACCAGTATATGGACTATCTTTACAGTATGCAGGAAATGGACCTGGAGATTGCCAGTGAGTTTCTGGTAATGGCAGCCACTCTTTTACACATAAAGTCGAAAATGCTTTTGCCTGATCCGAAAGAAAAGCAGGAAGAAGAACCTGATCCAAGGGAAGAACTTGTGACCAGGCTTGTAGAATACAGAAAATACAAGGACTTCTCCAAGGTTTTAAAGGAGAGGGAAGAAGAATGGCAGAAGATTTATTACAAGCTTCCGGAGGTTGTTGAAATTAAGAGGGAAGATGAAATACTGGAGCTTTCGCCTGAGAAGTTAAAAACTGTTTACGAAGAGCTGATAACCAGGAATATTGAAAAGATAAACCGTCGGGCCGTTGAGATGGATAAAATCATTCAGCATGAAAAGGTAACATTAAGAAGCAAAATCAAGGAAATAACGAGGATTTTATTGAAGAAAACATTTTTCATATTTTCAGAGATATTCTCGTTGAAAAAGAGGCCTAGAATTGAGGTAGTTACCGGCTTTTTGGCAATTCTTGAAATGGCAAAACTGAAAAAGGTAAGGATAGAGCAGAAAGCTTTTAATTCAGAAATATTTGTATACAGGGTAAATGAACAAAAAGACATTAAAGATGAAAAAATTGCCATAGACGGTTGAGGTATTTCAGACATGGATTATGGGGGTATCAAATGGAATTCAGTGAGATAGAAGCAGTAATAGAAGGGCTGCTTTTTGCAGCGGGAGACAGGCTTGCCCTTGATAAGATATCAGAGGTGCTTCAGATAGATAAAAAGACGGTCAAAAAAATTATTAATAAAATGATGGATGAATACCGCAGCAGCAATCGAGGAATTTTTATTAGAGAAATAGATAACGGTTATCAACTTTGCACAAAGTTTGAAGTGTATGATTATATTGCAAGGCTCATTGAACCCAGACAGAAACAGGGTTTATCACAAGCGGCATACGAGACGCTTGCAATAGTGGCTTATAACGGGCCGGTTACCAGGGCGAAGATTGAAAAAATAAGGGGTGTAAATTCCGGAAGCGCTATAGAGCGCCTTATAGAGAGAAATCTTATCAGAGAAGTAGGGAGGCTTGAAGCCCCAGGCAGGCCTGTACTTTATGATACAACCGAAGAATTCCTGAGAACTTTCGGATTTCGCTCTAAGGCAGATCTTCCTGCCATAGGCGAGGATCAATTGAGCTTTATAAGGGATGAAATCGAAAGGGAAGAGGCCAAAAGAGAGGGAAGAGAAGCAGAAGTAAAGGAAATAAAGGAAGAGTGAGATAAAGAAGTGTGTAATATGCAATGAATGTGAGTTAAATTAGCAGTACAGGAAGAATAAGCAACAGGAATGAATAGTAAAATGATAGATTGAAATGAAAAACAAAATTAATAATAGAGAGTATTTAATAAAATAAATAGATAGTTAAGTAACTAAATGTTTAAATAAAATAAAAATTAAAAATGAAAATGGGTAATTAAATAATTAAATGAGTAATAATAATAATTTGAAAAAGCAAGTGTATTTTAGAAAAAAATTGGGAAAAATAACCGAATGAGGTGTAACAATGCTTTATTCGGTTATTTTTATTTTTATTTTTGTAATTTTGATTGTATTCATATTAAATTCAAGAACGAAAATTAACGTTGAATACACCAGAACACACGGATACGGTCGCCTTTATCTGACTTTTTCTTTAGTGTATGAAATTATAAAGCTGAGGTACAAAGTACCTTTGGAAGAAATACAGACCGACGGTTTAAGACTTGTGAGAGTAAAAAAGGAAGAAGCAGAAAAAGAAGAGGTAAAAAAAGAGATAAAGAAGAAAAAAAGAAAAGAATTAAATTTTGCCAGCATATATAAAAAAATAAAAAGCATTAAATGTTTTTATGATTTAAACAGCAAATATATAAAAGATATAACGGATTACTTAAGGAAAAAGCTTATCGTTGAGGAATTAAAACTTAAGGCATCATTAGGAACGGACGATGCTTTTTATACGGGTATTTTAGGCGGGCTTGCATGGT
>JAMOAC010000157.1 GCA_023621975.1 Bacillota bacterium
AGATCCCTTAATCCGGACAGCGGGTTTGAAAAGGTAAATGATGAGCCGATTTCAGGTACCTCATATTATGACTATGAAGTAGAACCTGAAAACACGTACTATTACAAACTGACATATGTATCTGCAGGAACGGAATCAGACTTTTCAGAAACAGTTACTGTAACGGTTCCGAAAGAAATACTGCTGAGCTTAAACAAACCTGCAACATCAGAAGCAGACGAGCCCAATCATGAAGCACATCTTGCTAATGACGGTGATACATCGAATTATTGGGGCGGAGGCATCGGGCCAAAGTGGTGGCAGGTAGACCTTCTCGGCCAGCATGACATAAAAAGGATAGTAGTAAGAAATTATGTAGACGGAAGCAGGTACTATACTTATTACATAGAGGCAAGTGCAGATGGAAAAACATGGGTAAAGATAGCTGAAAAGACAAATACGGATGCGGCGACAGACGAAGGTGACGAATATAACGTTGACATAACCGCACGATATATAAGAGTTACCATGACAGGCTCTTCCTTCTATGGTTTTGTGCATATTTCAGAATGCAGTGTTTATGGAGTACCAGGTAAAGCTCCTATACCTGAAGACAGCCTGGAAGGTTACTGGAATTTTGATGAGGGAAGCGGAAACATAGCTTATGACTTATCCGGCAAAGGCAACCATGGAACACTTAACGGCCCGACTTGGACCATGGATGGTAAAGAAGGAGGCGCTCTGTACTTTGACGGTGACAATGACCATGTAATACTTTCTATCGGAGAAAACATGGAGACGCCATGGACCTTGTCAGCATGGGTAAAGAGAGAAAGCAGTTCCAATAATGCTGCTATATTAATGGATTCTCAGTCCGGTAGTATAAGGCTTGAACAGATAGGCAACAAAAAGCTGGGAATTACAATACCCGGTAAAGGCGACTACTCTTTCAATTATCAGACAACAGAAAATGAATGGACGCACATCGCACTGGTGGGAAAAGAAAGTGAAACAATACTTTTTATAAACGGGATATATAAACAAGTTTTGCCTGTAAGCACAGATTGTCCTATGCAGACTATAGGACAGATGTCACAGTCAATGAAAGGAACGATTGATGAGCTAAGAGTATACAGCAGGTGTTTGGATGAAGGCGAAATCAGAGCATTAGCAGGAATATCATCTCCGCCTGATGAATTGACGGAAGCTTATAACGCGCTTGCAATAGAATACCAGGAAGGAGACAGTGCAGACAGTGTAACCCGTGACTTAATATTACCTACCAATGGCCTCCATGGTACAACCGTAACATGGAAAAGCAGCAATCCTGAAATTATTGATGATAATGGTAAGGTTACAAGGCCTAATTATTTCGATAAGGAAGTTACACTAACAGCAACCATTACAAAAGGCTCGAAAAGCAAAACAAAAATATTTGTGGTTAAGGTGAAAAAACTTAAAGATATAGGTGATTCTGAACTTATAAGCTTAGGAAAACCTACCTCGGCAAGTATTGTTTTCGATCCAGCTCATGGGCCTTCCTTGGTAAACGACGGCAACCTGAGCACTTATTGGGACGGTATAAGGGGAGAGAACGGAATAGCGTGGGTAGAAGTTGATCTTGAGAGGGAATATATCCTGACCAAGATTAATGTAGTTACCTATTTTGACGGTCAAAGATACTATAAATATGATGTGTTGGTAAGCAAGGACGGTAATGAATGGATTACTATCGGCGTAAAAGACGATGAAGAAATTTCTACATCATCCGGTGTTGATTTCTACGTCGACGGTATTGAAGCAAGATATGTAAGAGTTAACATGAAATATAACTCTGTTGACCTGTACAGTGTACATGTAAACGAAATAAGCGTTTATGGAGTCTACACGGATGAAGCGGCGGTGTTAGAGGCTGCAGGTGAACTGGAAATTGAATTTGCCCAAGGTGACAGCGCATCATTTGTGACAAAGGATGTTGTTTTGCCTGTAACAGGAGCTAGAGGAACTACAATAATGTGGGAGAGCAGCAATCCTGAAATAATAAGCGAGACGGGAACAGTAAACAGGCCAGCTGATGAAGATGCGGTTGTAACGCTTAAAGCTATCATCAGCAAAGGCGAGGCAAGTGCAGAAAAAGAGTTCACGCTTATAGTAAAGAAACAGGAAACTAAACCCGAGCCGGAACCAGAACCAGAACCGGAACCCGAACCAGAGCCTGAGCCAGAACCCGAGCCAGGACCGGACGAAGATGAAGAAGACGTAGCATCCGATGCTGAAGCGCTTGAGATAATATATGCAGAAGGAGACAGTGCAGACAGCGTAACCCAGAACATTATACTGCCGACAGCAGGAGAAAGGGGAAGTGTAATAACCTGGATAAGCAGTAATCCTGAAATAATAAGCGAAACGGGAACAGTAAACAGGCCAGCTGATGAAGATGCGGTTGTAACGCTTAAAGCTATCATCAGCAAAGGCGAGGCAACTGCAGAAAAAGTGTTCACACTTACAGTAAAGAGAAAGCGGGTAAGCAGTGGCGGAACGGTTATAATACCGGACAGCGACAGCAAACATGAAACAAAAGAAGAACGTGTTGTACTACCCGACGTTGTCCCAGATAATAATACCCCCGTTAAAGTAGATATATCAGATGAGTTCCTTGATACCGAAAACGGAACGGTTGAGGTTGCTGCTGATATTGCTTCGCTGAACAATGCTTTCCAAGCTTCATCTGTTGTATTGATTGAAGTTCCGGGAAAACCGGAAATGAAAACATATACCGTTACCCTGCCGTTAAACGCACTTACTGACGGAAAGAAAGAGCAGGTTATCAAGATAGAAACCGGGTTTGGAACGCTTGTTGTCCCGACAAACATGTTGTCCCAGGCGGATATGGGTGAAGCAAGGAATGTATCAATATCCGTAGGTATTTATGACACAGAAGGGCTTGACGGAAAGCTGCAGGAGCAGATAGGGAACAGGCCGGCAGTAAGAATAAACATTACGGCAGAAGGCACGCCAATACAGTGGAGCAACGCTGATGTTCCGGTTAAGGTATCTATACCATACACACCAGCGGAAGAAGAGCTTGCAGATATTGAACATATAGTAGTATGGCACATAGATGAGGAAGGAAAGGCAGTACCGGTACCTACGGGAAGGTATAATCCTGCTGCAGGCACGGTTGAATTTGTAACTACGCAACTTGGAGAATATGCAATAGTATATGTAAAGAAGACATTTGACGACATAGCGGGCTACGAATGGGCAAAGGAAGAAATAGAAGCTATGGCTTCAAAAGGGATAATAAAAGGTATATCGGAGACTGAATTTAATCCATCGGGGTATATTACACGAGCAGATTTAACGGTAATGCTGGTAAGGGCATTAGGGCTAAGCTGCAGCGTAGAAGAGAATTTTGAAGACGTAAGTCCGACGGCATACTATGCTGAGGCGGTAGGAATAGCCAGGAAGCTTGGTATAACGGTAGGAGTAGGAAATAACAGGTTTAACCCACAGGAGCCCATCACGAGGCAGGATATGATGGTTATGATAAGGAGAGGGCTTGAAGTAGCGGGTAAGAAGATGGAAGCAGGTACGAAAGAAGACCTTGACAGGTTTGAGGACAAGACAAACGTGGCACCATATGCATTACAAAGCGTAGCAGACCTTATCAGGGACGGTATAGTAAAAGGCAGCGGAAACAACATTAATCCTCGTGATTTGGCCAGCAGGGCTGAAGCAGCAATTATAATTTACAGAGTTTATAACAAACAGTAATGATGCAAAGCACCTACTTTCAATTGAAAGTAGGTGCTTTAACATTGACTGGATAATATTATAACACGCGATTTCTGTACTCAGTGGGAGTATACTTGACAAATTTTTTGAATACTATGTTAAAATGTACGCTGTTTTTAAAACCTACTTTTTCAGCAATTTCATAAGTTTTAAGAGTAGTGTTTTTCAGCAGTTCTTTGGATTTTTCAATGCGTTTGGCGTTAATATAGTTTGATATGGTTGTATTCATTTCTTTATTGAATAATCTGCTTAAATAGCTTTCGCTGACGCATAAGTAGTGGCTGATATCGTTAAGATTTATATCCTTATAATAATTATCGTCGATATATTTTACAGCTTTTCTTACCAAATGGCTTTTTTGATTAAAGGATAACGAGCATAATTTTTGATAGGTTTCTTCCGCCTGATTTAATATACTCAGATAATGATTTATATCGTTTATATTTTCTGATTTCAAAATCAGCTTTTCACCATCAAGAAAACTGTTACTGATAAATGCAACGGATCTAAATAAAAACTTTTTTAAATGATCAACATTCGCGTATTTTTTATTACTAATTAACTTATTACAGGTCTCCCTCAGACAGCTTAATGAACTATAAAAATCATTCTTTTCTATATTTGAAATAAGAGTATTCTCAGCGTCAAATAATAATTTTGAAACAAATTCATCTTCAAAAGACATACCCTTTGCGTAAAATACATGAGAATCAGGATAAAGGAACTTTTGGGAAAGGGACATCAATGCTTGTTTCAGAGCAGTGCTGGTGTTGCTGAATCCGTCATATTTCTCGCTGATACCATAGGAAGTGGTAATATTCAAGTAATTATCAAGGGCATTTCTGAGTTT
>JAMOAC010000381.1 GCA_023621975.1 Bacillota bacterium
CTTGGATCTGCCGGGTCGTCAAATTCAAACTTTGCCATTTCCTCCGGACTGTTAATTGAAAAACTTTCAAAATGAGGCATGGGAGCAGTTCCGGACCTCTTTATGGTAGCTTCAAAACCTGTTTTGACTACAATGTCCTCTCCCTTTTCCAAAATAATCTCAAACGGTTTTATATGGGGGTCCATGTTGGGATTGATAACTATATAATCCAGGTCAAAATATTTATATGGATCAAAATCCTGTCCCCATCTTTCCTTGCATTTTAAGTTAAAACCTGTCCAATAGAATTCACCTGCAGGCACCCTGTCTCCTTCCTTATGAGAAAGTGCAAGTCGCAGTCTCTTTATTTTTTCTTCAGCTCTGCCCATTATCAATAATTTCCTCCCTTCAAAATACCTTCCGTCAGTACGTACATTCCTTTGCCGCTTCCGCATAGGCAATGAGATTTTCTATCGGAGCATCAAAAAAGTGATCACATGTTGACATAATATATCCTCCGCCTTTGCCGAAAACTTCAAACAGCCTGTAAACTTCTTTTTTAACTTCTTCCGGCGTACCTTTTTCCAAAATGTTTATCTGGTCCATTCCTCCTATAAGGGCGACCTTTCCATGAAGTGCCTCGTAAGCTTCAGGGCCTTTGATGTTACCTCCTACCGATTCAGGAGACAAGGTCTCAGAAGCATCCGCGCCCGTGGCAACAATCAAATCAAATATTCCCTTCATTCCACCACAGGTGTGGTAGGTAGATATGTGATCGACGTCATGCAGTGCGTCGTGTATTTTCCTGTCGTAAGGAAGACAAAATTCCTCAAACATTGACGGAGATATCAGAGTCGATGACGCTGCACCTCCGCCGGTCTCTATAAGGTCGAACTTCGCGCCCTTCAAAGACTCATAAATAAACTGCAATTTCTTTTCCAAAAGAATTCCCAAAAACTCATGCACCCAATCCGGTTGGTCATATGCAGCATAAATCATTTTATCTTCACCGTAATAACAGCATGCCTGCTGCCAGCATCCTGCCTGTTCTCCCCAGACAAACCCCCTCAATATGCCTGCGTCTCCTATTTCATCATATCTTTTTTCAATGTCCTTCTTATTTAATTTGGGTACCGGTAAATATTTAAGCAGTTTAATGTCATCATAATCCTTAATCAAAGGCTCCGTTATCCAGGTAGTTCTCTGATTGGTACATGTCTTATATGTCAAATTTCCTTCAGGAGTGTGCACAGTATGATGTATTACAGTGTTATCAATATCATCAACTACAACTTCCACTACATCAATCCATTCATCTGAAAACTTTTTTGTTTCCTTAAATGCCATGAACTGAGTCTGACCCATATTATCAAAGTATGAAACTGAAGCATCCAGACCGCATGCCTTGAATGCTTCAAGATCGCTTATTCCGTTCATATAATATTTCAAATGATAGGGTTGCCATTGATGCACCGTGGCAGGCAGTCTGTCAGGAATGCCTTTTTTCAGGCACGTGAGTATCCTTTCTTTTGAAGTCATAGACAAAACACCCCTCTTTATTTAAATGGAACTACCTAATAAAAATTTGATGAGTCGGCAGGGTTGGGTGGCAGGAGGCGGTTTCCTGTCAAACTTGTAGAAGGAACCATCTCCTGCCAACCCGTCCTCCTGTTACCCCGGCTGTCTTTCTGACAGCCTGTTCTTTTTATTTCTTAGGCTTTATTTTAGTTTGCATCTTAATTTACTGCCAATCGATGTTTACCACTGTGCAGGCATGTATTCTTCGACGTTTTCCTGAGTTATGACAGCCTGTGGGAGATAGAATGCTGCATTGGTATCGAGCTCGACTCCGTTGAAGTAGTCTGCTGCAACCTTAATCGGGATAGCTCCGTCAGCTTCTGCAGACTGATAGGTGATGGCAAACAGTTTACCCTGCTTGATTAAGTCCATACCAACTTTGGAGTTACCGGCTGCAATAATCTTTATATCAGTTCTGCCGGCTTCTTCGCAAGCCTGTGCAGCACCCAGTGCCTGAGCTGAGTCGTCAGCCAATACTATGCATGTCAGTTCATCACCGAATCTTGTGATCCAGTCGGATACAACCTGCTTAACTTTCGGTGCATCAAATCCGGGTGATTGAATATCGAGTGTCTTCATGTCCGGATAATTTTCCTTGTAGTAGTTAATCACGTTTGTGGTACGAGCAAAGTAAGGTGAACCACCCGGGATATGAGTGATATATCCAACACCTGCTTTTCCGCCAACAGCGTCAGCGAGGAATTTTGCAAGCTTCTTGAACTGACCGAAATCATCAGGTGCAGTTATAGCAAGAACGTATTTCATAGCTTCATCAGTCGGGATCATGTTAAATGCTATAGCTGGTATGCCAGCATCATACAGTTTTTTGAACTGCTGTACACTTGCTTTTGCATCCAACGGAGAAAGCATTACCATATCAGGCTTTTCAGCAACAGCTTTGTCAACAAACTGATTCTGCTGGTTCAAGTCTCCGTTAGGATTCCAGATTTCCAGATCTACTTTGTATGTCTCTGCAGCCATTTTTGCACCGTTTGATACTGCTGTCCAATAGGGGTGCTCGGACTGCTGAATCATTATGATTCTTTTTCCTATTATTCCGTCTTTGGGTGAAGGAATCATAGGTAATTTTTCAGTTGTTCTTCCTGCATATTCAATGCTCCACAGTTCCAACGCTTCCTTGTCGGTTGGTTTTGGGGGTACAGGCCTTGTTTCACCGTACATAAGCAACGGCTGTCCGTCACTTCCTTTAACGTCGGAAATATCAATCTTAAGGGATTCTTCCAGGTTACTGTTGCCTGATCCTTCAGAACCGCTCTTGTCTTTGTTGTCCTTTGCATTATCTGCGGGCTTATTATCCGTGTTTTTTGAATCTCCGGAGTTGGACGATCCACAGCCTGCAAAAGTTAACATGAGGGTTACTGTTAGAATTGCAGCTACAATTAACATTAGTTTTCTTTTCATGGATTTTGCCTCCTTTAGTTTTTTTATTTTCAGGCATGCATTTATGCAGCCTTATTGATAAACACATTGATCAACACAGCTAGGCTTTCTTCCTGCTGGTTTTCAGCTGGGGCACTTCTTTCAGCAAGGCAATCTTCGCGCCCTTTTTCAGGCTTTGCCTGTAAATTGAGTAAGATTCGTATATAACAACCAATGCAAGCAACAAGCCGGCTGCCAATACCTGGGCATCAAATCCCATACCCATAATGATAAGACCGTTAAACAGGCACTGAATCGTAATAACTGCCATTGCAGTTTTGACTACGCTTCCTCTTCCGCCTGTCAGCTCTGTTCCACCGATAATTGTGGAAGCCAGCACGATCATCAGCGGGTTGATTCCTCTTTCACCGTAGTTGGGAACAGCAGCATTCATTGATATTGCGAACATTGCTCCTCCAAGGGCTGAAGTGAATCCTGAAATTACAAAAGTCCATATTAATTTTCTAGGTGTGTTAATTCCAGCTGTCCATGCAGCTTCTTCATTACTTCCGACCATCAACAGGTCTCTTCCCCATTTTGCTCTCAAAAGCAGGATTTCAAAGAATATGAGGATCAGAATCGTAACCACGAAGCGTATGGTGAATACTTCCAGATAAGGCACTCTTATGAAAGGCCTCTCTATAAGTTCTACGAACAGTGTATTGTCAGCACTTATTGTGTTTCCTTTGGAATACGTATACACAAAACCGGATAATGCAGTCATCATTCCAATAGTTACAATAAACGAGTGTATTTTCCCTTTGGCTACAAGCAATCCGTTGATAAGCCCAATCAATATGCCGGCTGCCATTGCCATTGCAATTGCAATAATCCAGGCAAACACTACAGCTTTTGTACCGGCAGCTTCTCCGCCGAAAATCTCAAAGAACCTGTTGAATTCGCCCATTACTATTGCTGCACCGACATTGATTGCAGCACCTATCGACAAATCAAAATTACCGCCAATCATTACATAGGTAAACCCAATTCCGGCCAAAATCGGCAACAAGGCTGTTTTCATCAACGGTACAATATTTCCCGAACCTAAAAAGTTAGGTGCACCGAGAGACATTACGACTGCTACAATCACAAGCAATACATAAACTCTGTTATTATTCATCTTTGATAGAATTATTGTTTTATCTGCCTTAAACTTATTACTATGCATAGTCACGCCCCATCTTTCTTAATGATCTAGCATTTACATAAACAACCAGGATGAATATTGCTCCTGTTATCATTTTCTGTGTAAATGTTCCTATGCCGATTAATGTGAGGATATTGCTTATGAGGCCGAGTGTAAACACACCGCCGAATACACCAATCATATTTCCTCTGCCGCCTGCAAGGCTCATACCTCCCAGAATAAGGGCCGTTACGGCCTGGAAGTCATAACCCTGTCCTATATAAAACGCTCCTACCTGGTTTAACGATGTCATGAATATGCCTCCAATAGCCGCACATATGGAAGATATGATAAAGGCAAGCATAACCGTCCTTGTACAATTAATTCCGGACATTTTTGCTACATTATAGTTTGAACCCACGATTTTGAGCTGATTACCAAAGGATGTCTTGGTCATTACGATATAGCCTACAATCATGACTGCAAACATTACATAC
>JAMOAC010000135.1 GCA_023621975.1 Bacillota bacterium
ACTTCCGCTAATGAATTATGCGCTGAGATATGTAAAATGGAGCTACTATTTGAAGCTGCGGGGTATTGATATAGACAGAAAGGATGATATCAGGATTTTTATGTCAGGGCTCAGCATGACGGTGACGCCGGGCAGGCTGGGAGAGTTTTTGAAGTCGTACCTGGTAAAGGAATTTAAGGGAGTTCCCATGAGCGTTACCGGACCTGTAATTATAATTGAAAGATTGACGGACGCCATGAGCATGACCGTTCTTGCCGGTATTGGGGCGCTTAAATATAAATACGGGTTGGTAGTACTGGCTGTTTCGGTCGCCCTGTTTGCAGTTTTTATTGCTTCTGTCAGGTTCAGGGCTGTTGCCGGATTTATAATACGTATCCTGAAGAAACTTCTGCTGCTGGGAAAGCTGGGGAGCCAGATTGATGCTTTCTACAAGAGTTCATATGAGCTTTTGACGGTAAGAAGCATTGTTTTTTCAGTAATTTTAGGCGCAGTTTCGTGGTCGTTTGAAGGTATTGTGATATATCTTACGCTGCATGCTTTCGGCACGCCCATATCGGTACTCTCATCTATATTTACCGTTTCATTTGCATCGCTGGCAGGAGCCCTGTCCATGCTTCCGGGAGGTCTTGTTGTGGCAGAAGGAAGCATAATGGGGATTTTGATAATGATGGGAGTTTCCAGGGAGATTGCCTCAGCCGCTACAATTATTACAAGATTTGCCACATTGTGGTTAGGCGTTGCAGTTGGTATTGCCGGGCTGATAGGAGTACGGAGGAGATTGAAAAGAATGAAGCCGGATGAAAACGGCAGGGAAGAATAAAAAATAGAAAAAAATGGTCCCTTGAAATTAGTTTTGTCATATGATAGTATAATAATAAATTATTTTCGGAAGGAAGGGGCTGTATGAGAGTATATCGAAAGGTAAGAGTAAGTTTTAAGCGGTGCTCTCATTCTGTCTCTTGCCGGAGGTCTGTACTTTGCAAACGGAATTTTTAACCCTGTGACCTTTTTCACAGGGTTTTTTTGTATCAATGAATTTTTACACCCAAGGTAGGGAGGCGGAAACGGTTCATGATAGTGGGCAATGCACTTGTTATTGACAACAATTCAATATTCAGAAACTTGAGAAATGAGCGTATGAAATTTAATCAGCTTTACGAGGAAATTATAAAATTCATAAAAGCGGATACGAATTGTTCATACAGGATTTCGGTGGGAACGGATTCACAGGTATCTGACAGGACCGTGTTTGTTTCCTGCATTCACATTCACAGGGTAGGCAAGGGAGCAATTGGATTTCTTCACAAGTGCGAAATGCAAAGGCCTGTTAGAAACCTCAGGGAAAAGATTTACCTTGAAACCTGTGCAAGCCTCCAGTTAGCCAATTTGTTTGATGAGGAGAAAATTGAATATATAAAAAATCTGGTCAATCAGGGCGGCACGTCAAAAGGCGTTACTTTTGAGTTCCATATAGATATAGGAAGAAACGGACAGACCAAGAAGCTGATCAGCGAGATGGTGGGAATGGTCAAAGGATTGGACTTTATACCTAAAATAAAGCCGGACAGTTACTGTGCAAGCAGCTTTGCAGACAGGTACACCAAGGCCATATAAGTAGGTGTGAAGCACAATAAGGGGGACGTTTCTGCCTTTTTTGTTTTATCAAGTATATTGTAATATTATAATATTATGATATAATAATACACGAATTAATGGTTACATACGGTTCCAGTGAAAACGGAGCATCAGCGTAAATATAAAGATATGCCTTGATTAAATATGATGATATGCGTGGAGGGAAAATCATGTCACTCAAAGTTGTAATAGTCGGCGGGGTTGCCGGAGGTGCCAGTGCAGCGGCAAGGCTTAGAAGGCTTGATGAAAATGCGGAAATAATAATGTTTGAAAGGGGAGAGTATATCTCCTTTGCCAACTGCGGCCTTCCATATTACATCGGGGGAGTAATCAAGTCGAAAGGCAGGCTTATTGTACAGACACCCGAGAGTATGAAGGAAAGGTTTAATATTGACGTCAGGGTAAGAAGTGAAGTTACCAGGATATTCCCTGATGAAAAAAAGGTGGAGGTATACGACAGGGATTCCGGCAAAATTTATACGGAAAGTTATGACAAGCTTATTCTTGCGCCGGGAGCAGAACCGGTTAAACCTCCGATTCCTGGGATTGACCTGCCCGGGATATTTACAATAAGAAGCATTTCAGATACATACAGGATAAAAGAATTTGTGGACAAAAACATGCCAAGAAGAGCTCTGGTAGTAGGAGCAGGCTTTATCGGACTTGAAGCCGCGGAAAACCTTTACAACAGGGGTATAAGAGTTGCCGTAGTTGAGATGGCTGACCACGTTATCCCTTCCCTTGACTATGATATGGCTGCCTTGGTCCACCAGCACATGAAGTCTAAAAAGATAGGGCTGTATCTGAAAGATGCCGTTAAATCCTTTTATCGCGCCGGAAATAATATTGTGGCGGAGCTTGTCAGCGGAAGACGGCTTGAAGCGGACATGGTAGTCTTGGGCGTGGGCGTCAGGCCTGAAACAAATCTTGCCGTGCAGGCAGGCATCAAGCTGGGGCCCACGGGAGGCATAGCCGTGGATGAAAACATGCGGACTTCCGACCCGGATATATATGCAGTAGGTGATGCTGTGGAGGTGCAGGACTTTGTAAGCGGCAAGCCTGCATTGATACCTCTTGCAGGGCCTGCAAACAAGCAGGGAAGAATAGCAGCCGACAATATATGCGGCAGAAATGAGAAATACACGGGTACCCAGGGTACTTCAATTGTCAAGGTATTTGATATAACGGCGGCAAGTACCGGGAATAATGAAAAGGTGCTGAAAAAGAACGGAATAGACTATGAAAAGTCTTTTACACATTCTCCTTCACACGCCGGTTACTATCCCGGGGCTACACCCATGACATTTAAACTGCTGTTTGGCAAAAAGGACGGCAAAATCCTGGGTGCACAGATTGTTGGATATGAAGGTGTCGATAAAAGGATAGATGTTTTGGCAACTGCCATAAGGGCGGGAATGACGGTATTTGACCTTGAGAAGCTTGAGCTTGCATATGCCCCGCCATATTCATCGGCAAAAGATCCTGTTAATATAGCAGGATATACTGCTTCAAACATACTTAAGGATGATTGCAGGATATTCCACTGGCATGATGTTGGCAGCATAGACCCGAGCAGGTCGGTACTCATAGATGTGAGGACACCTGAAGAGTTTAGCCTTGGAACTATTGAAGGGGCAGTCAACATACCTTTGGATGAATTGAGGGACAGAATCGGAGAAATACCTGCGGACAAGGATATATATATTTTCTGCCAGGCAGGTTTGAGAGGTTACCTGGCATACAGGATACTGGTGCAAAAAGGATTCAAAAATGTCAAGAACCTCAGCGGCGGATACAAGACCTACATGCTTGCAGTGCAAAAGCAGTCCAATGAAGATATTTATGAATACGATAAAGTTACAAAGGACGATGATATTAAAGCAATCAGTCATACAGGTTCAGATACACATGAGAAGGAGAAAAAAGATGATTGATATAAAAAAGTATGAGAAAATGGCTAATAAATTAAAAGCGATTGCCCACCCGTACAGGCTTTGCATTGTAAAAGGATTGATTGATAACGAGTGTAATGTAACGAATATCCAGCAATGCCTTGAACTGCCTCAATCTACCGTATCCCAGCATCTTGCCAAACTTAAGGCGGTAAATATTATAGAAGGGCACAGAAACGGCCTTGAGATATGCTATAAAGTGGTGGATCAGGATATCATTAATATTGTAAAAATATTGTGCACTGAAAGTAATTAGCCCTGAAAAATGCATGAAAATATTATGAGTGTAAATAAAGATAATAAAAAAGAAAGTAAAGAAATATAATAGAAAAATAATATAAGAGAATCCAATAACGAAGATGCATGTATGTTTATGGGTACATGCATCTTTTTTATTCTTTCCGGTACAGGTATTATCACCATTATATAGCCTTATATAGCTGCATTGCATATATGATGAAATTTTTATCAATATAGAATACTGCACGAATTTACGGCATAAAAATATCGTATAAGAAAACTTTGAGAGGTGGCAAGGTGATGCGAAAGCTATTATGTATTATAATTGCTTGTCTGATGATAATGGCAGCTTTTTCTGGATGCGGTTTGTTTAAAAAGGCTGGACTGGAGGATGACAACGATGAATTACGTCCTGCCAGCAGTATTGTTATGAATGAGGAGCAAGCTTTAAGCCTTAATGATAAGGTTCCGGTTCATCTCTATTTTGCCAATGATGATAATACGAAATTAGTGCTCGAAATAAGGTACATACCTCTGAGCGAGGCGAAAAAGAGTGTAAACAATCTTGCAACGGTGATTATAAATGAATTAATCAGCGGTTCAAAGGAAGGCCGCAAGCCGACTATACCTGAAGGCACCAAGCTGCTGTCACCGGTGAAAATAGAAGGGGGAATTGCTACAGTTAATTTTTCAAAGGAATTCAGGGATAATCATCCCGGAGGAAAGGCAGCAGAGCAAATCACCATCTTTTCAGTTGTAAACTCTCTTACCGAGCTGAAAGAAATCCAGAAAG
>JAMOAC010000360.1 GCA_023621975.1 Bacillota bacterium
TACATAGTCCCTGAAAAAAGTCACCAGTGATATGTGCCAACTTATCCAGAATTCCGTTGCAGAATTTGATATATAAGGATAATTGAATATCTCTTTATATGTAAATACAAACATATTTCCCATGCCAATGTCAATATCTGAATACCCTGAAAAATCAAAATATATCTGCAATGCAAACATTGCAATCCCGAACCAGGCTCCAAGCACAGGCAGTCTTGAATAATCCGTATTCAGGAAATTCCCTGCAATCTCTCCGGCAGTATTGGCTATTATTACTTTCTTTCCCAGACCGATTATGAAGCGGTTTACACCGTCATTGAACCCTTTCACTGTAACTGTCCTGTTATCAATTGCCCATGCTATGTCCTGATACCTCACAATCGGTCCCGCAACAAGCTGGGGAAAAAGAGAAATATAAAGCAGAAGCTTGAAAGGGGATTTTTGAGCTTCTGAATCGCCCCTGTAAACGTCAACCACATATGAAATCAGCTGAAACGTATAAAAAGATATTCCAATAGGCAGGCTGACTGCTGAAATCCGAATGCTTGTCCCAAGCAATGCGTTTATATTGTCTGCAATAAATCCAGAATATTTAAAATACCCCAGTATAAGCAGATTTGCAGCCACCGCAAAAGTAACTGCAGCCTTTCCCCGCCAGTTGTGACGGTTTTTCTCCACCAGCAGGGCGCAGCAGTAATCAAGGAAAGTGCTAAAAAGCAGTACCGTTACCCACACAGGTTCGCCCCAGGCATAGAAAAAAACCGAAGCAATTATGAGAATCCAGTTGCGCAAATTCATGTTTTTAACTGCAAAATACAGTATTAATGTAACAGGTAAAAAAACACACAAAAAGAAAAGACTTGAAAATACCAAAAGAATGCCTCCTCCGTACCACAGCTATTAAGTATCCAATAAATAGAATATCAAACTTATTAATTGAATACAAATGAAAATTGGTTAAAATTCATTTACCACATTATTAATCCATCTGCCAGACAATAACCTGACAATAACGGCAATTGCTTTCGCCACTTCTTCAAACATAACCAGAGCGGCCACCCAATGCACGGGAAGCTTGAATACAAACGCTCCCAAAGCAGCCATTGGAACTCCTATAAACCACATCGTTATTCCCTCTGCTATAAAGGCATACCTTGCATCTCCGCCTCCACGCAACACACCTACAATTTCTATTATGTTAAAGTATCTGATAACCATTATTATCGATGTTATGTAAAGTATTAACCTGGCGCTGTTATATACTTCGGAGGACACATTGAAAAATGATAATATAGCGTTGCTTCCGACTGCAAGGATAATCCCTGTAAATATTCCGCCAATAACAGACAGGATTGAAAATCTCCAGGCATACACGCGTGCCTCATCATCCCGGTTTTCCCCTATTTTATGTCCTATCATCACACCGGCAGCAGCAGCCATTCCGAATATTGCAACAGTGAAAAGATTTACCACCGTATTACATATCTGCACTGCAGCAATAGCCTGGGTACCAATTCTTGCATAGACCACTGAATATATAATATAAGCAAGGCCCCAACAGGTTTCATTCAAAACAACAGGAATTGTCGTTTTTGTAAAGCTGGTAACAAGTTTTCCGCTGATTCCGTTCATATCCTTGAGTCTTACCGCCAGCACATCTCCGGAGATATAAACCCAGATAATTAACAACAATGTCTCAAATATTCTTGCAATCAACGTGGCAATGGCAGCACCGCTTACACCAAGAACCGGAGCCCCCATTTTCCCGAAAATGAGTATATAATTCAGAACGGCATTGCACACAAGTGCAAGCGCACTTATCAGCATCGGTACGAATGTATTCCCTATGCTTCTTGCAGCAGAAGCATAACAAAAACTCAATGCGGTAAACACATAACTCAAACTTACTATCCGCAGATAATCTGCTCCCTCAGAAATTACCAGGGGATCATCTTCACTGAATATGGAAATGATATCTTCCGGAAAAATCAAAGCACCTATCATAAAAATAACTGCTATGGCGGAAGATATTACAATACCTATCCCCAATACTTTTCGAATATTCTCCCTGTCTCCCTTGCCCCAGAACTGGGATATAAAAACGCCGCACCCGCCGCTGATGCCTATAAGGAAAAGAACAAAAAGCAGGAAGTATTGATTGGCTATTCCAACGGCAGCAATCTGCGTTTCCCCAACCTGCCCTATCATGGCCGTATCCACCATATTCAGGCATGAGCCGATAAAGTTCTGTATAATAATAGGCAAGGCTAAAGTTATGAGCCTGGCATAAAAGTCTTTTCCACTGAATATGTATTTTTTAAGCATCTTTTTAATTCCGTCCATAAAAGCACCTTTCTGTTTGAGTATTAAGAGTTTTAAAAACATTGAGAAATAAGAAACCACTTTTTCATTATTAAGTGGTTTCATAAGACGCAACGAAAATTATATTATATTTTCATATTTATATCAACCCTTCAGCCAGGCAGACATGACTTCTCTGGCAATAGGTGCAGCGGCCGCCCCTCCTGTTGAACCACTGTACTCCAGTATAACTGCTATTGCTATCTGAGGGTCGTCTGCAGGTGCAAAGCCGATAAACCATGCGTGCTCCTTGTTTTTTTGCCTGGAAGACAGTTCATTTTCTGCAGTCCCGGTTTTCCCCGCCACTTTTATTCCTTTTATTGAAGCGTTTTTGCCGGTACCGGTTTTCACAACCTCCTGCATCATATCATTGATTTTCAAAGCAGTATCACGGTCCATTACGCGGTAAAGTTCATCTGGATTGTGCCTCTTAAGCACTATGCCGTTCTGAGTTTCAATTCTGCTTATTAAAGTCGGCTTCATCATTATTCCGTTATTTGCAATTGCGGCAGATACTAATGCCATATGAAGAGGGGTCATCAATATTTTCCCCTGTCCCATTCCTACCGCAGCCATGTCCGTTTTACTCATTTCCTTGTACTGGAATACGCTTTTGCTCACCGGGATGTCAAAAGGAATCTTCTCGCCTATCCCTGCCCTTTCACTTATGCTGCGCAGGTTTTCCTCGCCAAGTTCCACACCTATACTGGCAAATACCGTATTGCTGGATACGGCCAGTGCCGTCTTAAGGTCAATTTTACCGTATGCCTTGCCGCCAAAGTTGCTTATTTTCTTTCCGTCAATAACTATAGACCCGCTATCATTATATACATTGTTTTCCATACCGTTTTCCAGTGCCGAGGCGGCAGTCAAAACCTTATACGTTGAACCCGGTGTATAAAGCCCCTGGGTAGCACGGCTTAGAAAAGGAGCCTCCTCGCTCTCCACCATTGAGTTCCAGTTCTCTTCAAGCTTCTGTTCATTTGGGTCAAAATCAGGTTTGCTTATCATTGCAAGAACTTCTCCCGTTTTGGGGTTGATGGCGACAACGGCTCCCTTTTTGCCCTTCATGAGCTCATTTGCCAGTGTTTGCAGCCTGTGGTCTATTGTAAGGTATATATTATTGCCTTCCTTATCTTCTCCGGTAAGCCTTCCCCTGAGATTAAACACTGCACTGGATTCATTTATACCAAGCAAATAATCATTGAATCTTGACTCAATAAGGGATTTGCCGTATTTTCTGGAACTATATCCAATAACATGGCTGTATATTGCGCCATACGGATATTTTCTTACCTGCTTTTCATCCGAAAACTCGCTTTCAGCCAGGACAACCCCGTTCCTGTCAAATATGCTTCCCCGCAAGGTCTTTTCTTCCATCTCATACTGTCTTCTGTTATATGGATTATTAATTATTTTACTTTTATTGAACAGCTCAAAGTAAGTAAGATATGCTACCAGCGACAAAAACATCAAACACACTGCAACAAGTGCATGAATTATCCTGTTCGGGGTTCTGCCGCCCGCGATATTTTTTCCCTGCTTTTCCTTCATTTCCTTATTTGCATCTTCATCCGCATTGCTGTTTTTATTTTCACCTATATCATAAATTTTATCTTTGTCCGTATCTCCAATCATTAATAATTCACCACCAGTCCTGCCTTAATAAATTTCAATCCGCCATTAAAACTTCTTCAGGCCTTTTTAGAAATTGCTTGAAGAATCCCAAGAGAAATAAAACCTGAAACAAGTGAACTTCCCCCATAGCTGATAAACGGCAGGGTAATACCTGTAAGAGGTATAAGCTTTATCACGCCCCCGAGAATAATAAATGTCTGCAGTGCAAACATAAGAGTTATGCCCAGTGCAACTATTCTGTCAAAAGCCTCTTTAACCGAAAGTGAGACTTTAAAGCCTCGGTAGGCAAAGATGAAAAACAGAAATATAACGGCTATACCTCCGAATATGCCCATTTCTTCACATATTGCCGAAAAAATAAAATCAGTATGGACTTCCGGAACAAAATCAGGCCTTCCCAATCCCAGACCTGTTCCAAAAAACCCTCCGGATCCTATTGCAAAAAGGGATTGGGTAATCTGATACCCTTTATTTGAAATATCACTCCATGGATCCAGCCATGCATCAAATCTTACCCTTATATGATAAAAGTAAAAATAACTGAAAACAGCCCCAATACACGCAACTATTCCATTAAAAACCAGTGTCCTGATTTTGCTTCCAAAAATATACAGAAAA
>JAMOAC010000443.1 GCA_023621975.1 Bacillota bacterium
CTGTAATTTCTCCCGTTAAATGGGCAAATCAGGCTATTTTCAGGGTCATATACAATAATGATTTGTCATATGTGCCGGTGAGTATAGCAATTAATCTGATGATTGCAGCTTTTCTAATTACGGTTTCATCGATAGCATACAAAAAAGAAGGTGTCCAAAATTGAGAAATGTTTTTCTGCTGACAGCCAATATCCTAAAAGTTACTTTCAGAAAGAAATTAAGCTTTATTGTGTATTTTGTATTGCCTTTTCTGGGATTGTTTATATCTATGGCAATGCATTCGAGCACCGGGACAAGATCACTAAACGTTGGTATAATTAATAAGGATAACGGGATTTTTTCCGATGATATAATAGATTCCCTGAGTTATATAGAGGAGTTCGATGTAACACACACCGAACCCAATTCATTTGAAAATCTCCTTGTAGATGACGAGCTTGATTGCGTTGTGATTTTTCCGGCAGATTATACTGAGAGCTTCCTGAGCGGGAAGCCGGCGAAAATTGAAATTGTTACGGTGAAAGGAAAGGATACGACGATATGGCTGGAGAATTATATAAGGCTGCATGCTGAGAATGTCTATATCCTTGTCCAGGCATCGGGGGGTAAGAGGGAAGTTTTTGACAAACTGTATCAAGGGTACAAAGAACAAAAACTGCATCTGGAAGAAGAAAAAGTTGTCGATCAGGCAAAAGACAGATCCATTGCTTTTCAGAGCCTGGGATTTCTTTTGATGTTTGTTATGATTGGAACGGGTAATACTGCTGAGATCATACTTAAAGAAAAACGGGACAGGACGTATTTCAGAATATGTTCTGCACCTGTAAAACCGGGAGAATATGTTCTGAGCAACGCCGTGACCAATATTATTATCGTGCTCGTACAGATATGCGCATTGATTTTTGTAATGAGACGGGTATTTAAAATCAACACATACGTTGCTGACTGGCAAATGCTAGTTATACTTGGGTGTTTCGGACTGATAGCTGTAGCCATAGGTATGGTAATAGTGGCCTTTGCCGGTTCATCATATGAGGCAGGAGCTGCTTCTACCCTTGTGATCGTACCGACATGCATGCTGGGCGGTTGTTTCTGGCCGGCCGAGTTAATGCCCGATGTGATGCAGAAAGCAGCCTATTTTGTACCCCAGCGGTGGGCACTGGATGCGATTCAGGCCCTGCAGAGGGGTGCAGATTTTGGTGATGTAGCCGGCAATTTGGCTGTGCTGCTTGCATTTGCAGCGGCCTTCTTTGCGGTAGCTGCCTACAGGTTAAGCGTCGCCGATGATGTGGGCAGATTTGTGTGATAATATGTTATATGTTGCTAAAATACCGATCTGATAAATGCAGTATCCATCTCTGAAAAAAATCGGACAGAGCCTTGAGATGAATGGCAAGGAGGGGGTTTTCTATGAGTAAATTGATTTTTCCTGAGAATTTCATATGGGGAGTTGCTACCGCATCCTATCAGATTGAGGGGGCGGTAGCCGATGATGGGCGGGGTGAGTCCATCTGGGATCGCTTCAGCCACACACCCGGCAAGATTTTAAACGGAGATACCGGAGATGTTGCCTGTGACCATTACCGTCGCTATAAACAGGACGTACAGCTGATGAAGGAGCTGGGTATTAAGGGATACAGGTTTTCGGTTGCCTGGCCTCGGATATATCCCCAGGGCAGGGGACAGATTAATCGAAAGGGAATTGATTTCTACAATTCGCTGGTGGATGAGCTGTTAAGTTCCGGCATTGAACCTGTCGTCACTCTTTATCACTGGGATTTGCCTCAGGCACTTCAGGATATAGGGGGCTGGGGAAATAGGGATGTGGCTAATTATTTTGCCGATTATGCATTCAAGATGTATGATGTTTTGGGAGATCGGGTGAAGAAGTGGATTACCCACAATGAACCCTGGGTAGTGGCTTTTTTGGGAAATGCCTTTGGTGTACATGCTCCGGGATATAGGGATTATGCTCTAGCCGTGAATGTAAGCCATAACCTTATATTATCCCATGCCAGAGCGGTACAGGCATACCGGCAGTCGGGAAATAAAGGTGGTCAGATAGGTATTACCCTCAATCTGACACCGGTTTATCCTGCTTCTGATAAAGCTGAAGATATGGAAGCAGTTCGGCTTCTGGATGGAAGGCAAAATCGGTGGTTTCTCGATCCACTTTTTAAGGGAGAGTATCCGGAAGATATTCTGTCATTATATCAGGAAAAATTCAATGCTCCTGTAATAAAGGATGGAGATATGGAGTTTATAGCCGGTCAACCTGTAGATTTTATTGGGGTAAACTATTACAGCAGGGCTGTTGTGAAAAAAGGACCGGAGGAAGAAGTTGAACATGTACGCCCCAAAGGCCTTTACACCGAAATGGATTGGGAGGTTTACCCGGAAGGTCTGTATGATCTTCTGGTTAGGATTGACAGAGATTACAATAGTCCTGATATATATATAACCGAAAATGGAGCTGCCTTTAAAGATGATAAAATTGCAGAAGACAGGATAGATGACCAGGACAGGCTGGATTATCTAAAAAGCCATTTGGAAGCAGCATATAAAGCTATTCAGGATGGTATAAAGCTTAAAGGTTATTATGTATGGTCATTTATGGATAATTTTGAGTGGGCTTTCGGATACAGCAAGCGATTTGGTATAGTACATGTAGATTATGATACACTGGAGAGAACACCTAAGAAGAGTGGGCTGTGGTATCGTGAAGTGATAGAGAACAACGCTGTTTGAACCGCTGTAATGAAAAAATATTTGCAATAAAAGACAGCTTATGATATACTCAATTTGGTTGTTTAATAAATTTATACTGAGTTATAAATTTATACTGGTAAACTTAATAATTACAAAAGTTTTCAATCTGAAACGCTGAATTCTTTTTTAAAGAAGCGGGGGAACCATTTATGGGGTGAATCACCTTTGGTTGTAAGCTGCTGACCAAAGGTGTAGGGCTACACTCTTCGGTCCGAACCCGTCAGCTAACTCCGTAAGCGTAGGAAGGGGAGGTTGATGGCTTTTGTATCATTATTGTTTAAAAAGCTGTGGGTCTCCCATAGCTTTTTAGATCTGTCCGGTAATCACCTCCGGAAATAGCTCATAAAGATGATCAGATGATTGGGATGTTTTTGCTTAGTCAGCGGCATAAGCCGCCCGTATCTGTAAGTGACTGATGGATATCAATTAATTGTGATAACAGGGCTATGTATTGTTTTATGAACAAGCAAACGAAGTACATGTTATTCCAACGGATATGGCATGTATACAAAAGGTTCGGCAAATTAGTTCATATATTAATAATCCATAGAAGTAGTATATATGTATGAGATATTATTCTGTGGTTTACTGTATTTTTATCAGTGGCCTGATGAGCTGAAAAATCAGGTATAGAGTGCAGCAACTTTATTCAGTTGGGAGGGGTATGCAATTGAACCAGGAGATTCTTAAAGTAAATGATTTAGCGGTTCACTTTCATCTGGAAAAACGAGTGATCCCGGCGGTTGACGGTGTTAGCTTTTCGGTATCCAAAGGGGAGACTTTGGGTATAGTTGGTGAATCAGGATGTGGCAAAAGCGTGACCGCACTTTCGGTTATGAAATTGCTGCCCAGCCCGCCGGCAAAAATAGTAAGAGGTGAGATCTGGTTTAAGGGAGAAAATCTGCTCAGCAAAACTGAGGAAGAAATGAGAAGGATTCGAGGTAATAACATATCCATGATTTTTCAGGAACCTATGACATCACTGAACCCGGTTTTAACTATAGGGTATCAGATTTCGGAAGTAATCATGCGGCACAAAAATTTATCAAAAAAAGAGGCGCTGTCAGAAGCTGTAGAAATGCTTAGACTGACCAGAATACCGCTGCCTGAAAAACGGATAAAGCAATATCCCCATCATTTAAGCGGTGGAATGAGACAAAGGGTAATGATTGCAATGGCTTTGGCATGCAATCCCGAGCTTTTAATTGCCGACGAACCTACTACTGCCCTTGATGTGACAATTGAAGCACAGATACTTGAATTGATAAATGAGCTCAGGGAAAAAACAGGGTCTTCTGTTATTATGATAACCCATGACCTGGGAGTGGTAGCAGAAGTTGCCGACAAGGTGGCTGTTATGTATGCTGGCAGAATTGTTGAATATGCTGATGTATATACCATTTTCAACAATCCTAAACATCCTTACACGAAGGGATTGTTAGAAGCCATTCCTGATATTGCTATACCCAGGGGACAAAAGCTTAAGGAAATAAAAGGTCTGGTGCCGTCTCCTGATGAAATAAAAGAAGGTTGCAGGTTTAAAACCAGATGTGAATGTGTCAGGAATGAATGCATGATTGAAGAGCCGCCTTTGATGCATAATGGTTCCAGCCTTGTACGTTGCTGGAATTCTGCATAAGTCATGGAAATGGTGAAGTTGTAGGCCGAAGCGTTACTGTTGCAGAAAAAACAAGTTCAGTTAGAAGTTGGGGGTATGGATGTGACTGCAGAGATTTTAGCGGTTAAAGGATTAAAAAAGTATTTTCCTGCTAAGAAAAACTGGTTTGGCAAAAGCGTGGAATATGTCAGAGCAGTTGATGGCATTGACTTTCATAT
>JAMOAC010000332.1 GCA_023621975.1 Bacillota bacterium
TCAGAGAATTTTCAAAATGAACAGAAGTATCTATATCTTTGTCTGGATGGGGGTCGCTATAGAAATCCTTCACCTTGTCTCCTTTGCCTGTTACGCCGATCCAGGCATAATTTTCGTCTACAATGTATGAGCCCAGTTTGAAATAGTTCAATACCCAATGCTGGAGTATTACCACTTCTGTATTGGGGTCTGCTTCGTTCCAATCAGCTACCGCTTCTTTGTCAATAGCGAACAGCATCTCCTTGCTGTTCCAGGCCCTTATTTTATATGATCTGGATCTGGCTCTTTGAGCGCGCTGCCCGTTTACAAACAGCTCACGTATCTTTGTTCCTGCGCCGATATTTGTTTTAAACAAATTGCCTTCCTGTACCCATCCGCCAATATCTTTTCCGCCGCTTAATACAGGCGTTTCTCCGGGATAGTTCCTGTAAGTTACGTAATAACCGTTGGTTCCGGAGTCGGCTGATATGAATTCAATAGTGTTTTTAATATTGTATTCTCCGCCGCGCAGATAAACGGTTATATCTTTGTCCATATTGGAATTAATCTGGCGTACGGCATCACGTGCCCTTTCTATAGTTTTAAACGGCCTGTCAATCGTTCCGTCGTTGCTGTCATCTCCGTCAGGTGATACGTAAAATGCAATCTCATTTTCAGACTCATTAGGTTCCTGCTGTTCCTCTTCCCCTTCTGCAGGAATACCAAACACCCTTATCTCAGGTATGAACTGGTAGCTCTTTACCAATTTTACGAACCTTATGTAGCGGTATCCGTTAGGATCCGTTACTTCGCACGACCATGTGGTATCATTCTCAAAAGGCTCCGTGACAGGTTCGCACAAATCTACATATGTTTCAAAATCAGGGTCATTTGATGCGCGGAATACAAAATCCTTTCTCGGTCCTTCCCAGTCATCTCCTACCCTGTCGTCCATTTCTATTCTTTTGATTACATACTTTCCTTCCAAATCTATTTGCAGCCATGCACCTTCCATATGATTAGATGACTCAAGGCTGCAGCCGTTGCCATATTCATTTCCTATTCCGTCTACCGCCAATTCAGGCGTATGCGTCTTGCTGGCAATGTCAGGTGGGTCTGAACAAGTGGCCGGCTTTTTATATGCGATATTTACCAAAGGCTCCTCGGCAAAAGCTGTAATAGGAGTCAATAATGTAAGGATAAAGATAACCAATGTAATAATTGATACAGCTTTCCGATTCTTTCTTTTGACCATCAAGATACCTCCCTTGCACATTTTTGTATGAATCAGCCTTTTATGGCACCCTGTGTCAAACTTTCAATAAACAGCCTGTTGAATGAGAGGAATATAACTATTAAAGGAGCTGTTGCCCAAAATACTCCGGACATGATCATACCGTAATCGCTTGCATGTAAATCATTTAGATTCCGTAATGCAACCTGAATTGTTGTGTGATCCAATTGGGGCAGCATTACCATAGGCCACATAAAATCATTCCATATCTGCATAAATACAATAATTCCCAACGTCGCAAATGCAGGTAAAATATTCGGTATAACAATGTTGAAATAAGTCCTGAAGTTTGAACAACCGTCAATTTTTGCAGAATCAATCAACTCGTCATGTATAGCTTCTTTAATGTATTGATTCATCCAGAAGATGCCAAAAGCGCCAACAAGATAAGGAACAATCACTGAGTGCAACTTTCCCAACCATCCCAGCCATTTTGCCACTACAATATAGCTTGGAATCAGGCTTAATTGCTTTGGTACCATCATGGTGCCCAGAACAATTGCAAATATTACTTTCTTTCCAGGAAATCTTATTTTTGCAAAAGCAAAACCAGCAAGAGAACATAAAAACAACTGTCCAACAGTGGTAGCCACTGATACAATCAGTGAATTAAGCATGGAACCGAAAAAATCAATCCTGCTTAAAACATTTTTAAAATTCTCAACCGTATGACTTCCCGGAATTACTGCAGGCGGAATGGAGGCAATTAAATGTGTAGGGTTGGTTGCCATTACAAACATCCAATAGAAAGGAAAAAGAGAACATAATGCCCCTATAATAAGTATTAAGTATAGAATCACCTTTCCAACAGGTAATCTCCTTTTCCTTTCTTCCAGATATATCTGATGTTCCCTGGCCATATTAATACCTCCTTCTCCTGGTTCCTACTTTGTTCGAGATGTAATAGTTGAATGATGCGACAACTACAATTATCAGGAACAGTACAATGGATGTTGCTGAAGCTTTTCCAAAATTGCTTCTTTCAAAAGCTTCACGGTATAGGTACAGAACCATTGTGATTCCTTCTTGTCTTATTGCGTTCTTTGTTAAAAAGATTAACGGTTCTGTAAAGAGCTGAAGCGAACCTATTGTTGATACAAATATGGTAAATGTAATTGCCGGTCTTAACAAAGGTATACTGATATATCTCAGTTGCTGAACCTGTGATGCTCCGTCGATAGTTGCAACTTCATACAATTCATTTGGTATGCTCTGTAAACCGGCTAAATAAATAATGCTGTTAAATCCTGTCCATCGCCATATAATCATTATGGAAATAGCAATTTTTATTCCCCAGTAATGTGTAGTCCAGCTGATTGGATTAGCCCCTAAAGAACTTAACATTATATTGACAAGTCCTGTCTCATGATTACTGAATATAATCTTGAATATCAGAGTAACTGCCACTACTGACGTTATGTAAGGTAAGAAATACGAAACTCTGAAAAAATTCTTAAAGCGTAAAAGTTTTGAATTCAGCACAAATGCAAGAATAATGGCCAATATTAGCTGAGGGACCGTACTTATTATACCAATGATAAATGTGTTCCAAATGGACTCTATAAAAATAGGATCCGTAAAAATGAGTTCAAAATTCCTGAACCCGTTGAACTCCATTTTCCCTAATCCGTTCCATTTGTGAAAGCCTAAATAAAAGCTGAAAAACATGGGAAATAAATCAAAGACTGCAAACAGAATAAAAAACGGTGCGATATACAGGTAACCTGATATTGCATCTCTTCTTGTCTCAGTAAGCCAGTATTTTTTTTGTAAGCCGCTCTGTCTTTGGGTAACAAGCTCACTACTCATATTTTGCTCTCTCCCTCTTTCAGGAATATTTGAAGATGGATACAGCTGCTTGTACAGGCAGCCATACCCACCTCAAATACCCAGCTGAATTGTATTACTCTCTTATAGCGTTCTTTATAGCTTCAACTGCTTTTGCCCATTCTGCTTCAGGGTCTGCACCTTCAAGAGCAACGGTCTGCAGAGCCTTAACAATTTCAGCGTTTGCAACAGGATAATGTTTACCCTTGTAAACGTCCTTGATTTGTTTAGCGGCAGTGGCAAATACGCTGGCTGTAGCACCGTTAAAGTATCCGTCGCCAACAGGGGTTGAAGCAAGTACAGGGTCATCAAGAGAAGCAATTGCAGACGGGAATAATCCTGCCATCTTAAATGATTCAACCTGCTGTTCAGGTGCGCATAACCACTCTATAAACTTATAGGCTTCCTTTGCTTCTGCTTCGGAACTCTGTTTTGGAATGGCCATGAAGGATCCGCCCCAGTTGCCGGCACCTTCAGGCATATTTGTAATACACCATTGAGTTGCTTCCGGAGCATTGCCCATTATAACTCCTGCCATCCATGCAGGGCCGAGCAGTGTAGCATAACTTCCATTAGCCATTCCTGCATTCCATTCAGTCTCCCACAGTGAGTAAGTGCCCAACAAACCTTCCTTGATCATGCTGACCGTGAAATCGTAAGCCTTCTTTATGTAAGGAGATGTTTCAATGATCAGTTCATCATTTTCATTAAAGTACTGCTCATCTGCCTGGTCTCTTAATGCGTTAAATACAAGCTCAACAGAATCAGACATGGGCTTTCCGGTCTTCTGTTTAATAATCCTTGCTGTCTCTTTGTATTTTTCCCAGGTACTAATGAGATTTCCTACACTTTCAGGATCTGACGGTAAACCTGCTTCTTCAAATACGTCCTTTCTGTAATAGCAAACCGTAGGACCGATGTCTGTCGGGAAACCGATCAGGTAGTTGCTGTCCTTTCCATGTCCCAGGTTCCATTTCCATTCAAGATATAAATCTTTTACTTCTTTTGCGCCAAGATCATATAAGTTGTAGAAAACTTCCTGTGTCTCACGGAATCTCGGCATGTAGTCCACGTCAATCTGAGTAACGTCAGGTGCTCCAGTTCCGGCTGACAATGCTGTAAACAATCTGTCATGATGGTCTCCGCTGGCTATGGAGTTGAAATTCAAAGTAACGTGAGGATTTGCCTCCGTATACTTCTTGGAAAGTTCTTCATAGCCTGTTGTACCAAATATCCATACATCCAGTGTCACTTTTTCAGGTTGTTCTTCTGTCTCCTTATTGCTGTCGGCTTCCGTAGCGTCTGTAGTGTCTGCCTGCTTGTCAGTGTCAGTACCGGTATCTTTGTTGGCACTGCCGCCACAAGCCATAATGCTTACTGCCATTATGCATGCAAGTAACAATACAAGCAGTCTTTTCGTTAACATAAAATTCCCCCTTTGCAGTTTTAATATTGGATAGGTTTGAATTGGGCAGTAAGATG
>JAMOAC010000341.1 GCA_023621975.1 Bacillota bacterium
TAGCATAACATTTACAGAAAATGTAATACATTTGCTGCCTTTATATTATAGTAAAACTTAAACCAATTTATGTGGGTGTATGGTATGAACGGTGAAATAGCAAAATCCAAAGCAACTCAACCTCAAGTGAGGCAAAAAAACAGGAACATAATTATTATTTCCCTTGTGGTAATCATCCTTCTAATGTTTGCTGTTACATTCCAGCTCGTTTACGCTGTCTTGAAAAATGACAATGTATACAGCGGAGTGTCTGTAAACGACATTTCCGTCAGCGGCCTTTCGGAAAGCGAGCTTGATGAGCTGTTAAAAAAGGAATTCGCAGACAAAGCTGAGAATACCAGTATAGTTTTAAAAGTGGGAAATCATTCCCGTACGGTTAAATTTTCTGATATTGGGGTTTCATACGATGTTGACGAAATAATTGATGAAGTCTTTAGTATCGGAAGAACGGGAAATATATTTCAAAGACTGAAGGAAATATACAGCGTTGGCAAAAACGGCAGAAATATTGAGATAACGCCGTCATATGACAAGACAGCTCTTGAATCAATAGTTCAGTCCCTGTACGACGAAACATACGTGCCCGTGAAAGAGGCTGAATTACTGATAGAGGAAAACAGGGTTGTCCTTCGTTCCGGAAGCAGCGGCAAAAGTATAGATAAACAGGCAGTCATATCACAGGTGGAAGAACTTATAAAGTCTTGCAAGGGTGGAACAATAGAGGTTCCTGAGATAGTGACAAAACCTGCAAGCATAGATGTTGATGACATTTACAATAAGATAAATCGTGAAGCCATAGATGCCTCAGCTACTGTTAAAAACAATAAGGTGGAAATGATTCCCCATGTAATAGGCAGAAAAATTGACAAAGCGGTGCTTGCTTCAATAATAGACGAACTTAATAAATCTGAGAATGTGGAAAAAGTTCTGCCTGTAACCTATGTAACACCCGAAATAACTCTTGAAAAGGCAAAAAAACTAATTTTCAGAGATGTCCTTGCAACAGACAGCACTCATTTTTCCACTTCCGGCGAGATTAACAGAAACAGGGGAGAAAACATTAAACTGGCTTCTTCCTTCATTAACGGCAAAATACTCGCTCCCGGGGAAGTTTTCTCATTTAACGATACAGTTGGAAAAAGAACTACGGATAGAGGATTTAAAATTGCAAATGTATATTCCAGGGGTCAAATTGTAGAAGATGTGGGTGGCGGTATCTGCCAGGTATCATCAACTTTGTATAATGCCGTACTACGAGCAGGCCTTGAGATAGTGCAGCGCAAAAACCATTCCCTTACTGTCGGATATGTCCCTCTTGGCCTGGATGCTACTGTTTCGTACGGATCAGTTGATTTCAAGTTTAAAAATTCATCAAGGTGGCCTATAAAAATCCAGGCAAAAGTCGATGAAAAGAATAACTTAATTTTTACAATTATTGGTACCAACGAAACGCCGGGTATAAAATATGAGTTCATAACAAAAGAAGAAAAAGTTACAAAACATGCTCAAAAAATTATCGAAGATCCTAACCTGCCAGAAGGTACAACAATAGTCAAGCAAGAAGGAAAAAACGGATATGTAATCAGTACCTATAAGATTGTAAAGCAAAACGGAAAGGAAATAAGCAGGATAAAGATAAGCACCAGCGTTTACAATCCTCTTGAGGAAATAATAATTAAAGGGACCAAACCGGTACCGGCTACTGATAAGCCTGAAGGCAGTGAACAGGCAAACAAAAACAATGCAAATAATGGCAGTACAGGAAATCAGGCTGTCAATAATAATTCAGGCAACCAATCCGGTGAAAACAGCTCTGTCAACAATGCGGGGAACAATATAGAAAATAATGCAGGTAATAATGCAGCTAATAATTCAGGTGATAATTCAGGCAACAATCCAGAAAACACTGCAGGCAATAATACAGGTAATTAAAATAATTAATCCCCACCTGGTAATCAAGACGATAATTAGAATAAAGCCCGGGTTTTCCGGGCTTTACTTGTTTTGGCAGGTATATGGTTTTAGTAAGTCTCCACACTTTCCGCTCCGTTGTTTCTGAGTATTGATACTATACTGTCTAGTTTATTCTCGTCTGCCTTCATGCTGAAGAAAATTTTCCCTGCCCTGATGTCACGTTCATATGCCTGGCCTTTTTCTTCAGGTATTCCCAGGTCTATCAGTCCTCCGACTATGCCGCCTGTTGCAGCTCCTGACAAAAGCCCGGTAATAGGTCCTGCTGCCGCTATAATACCTAATCCGGGTACAGCCATTGATCCCGCGCCTATCAGGAGACCTGCAAGACCGCCAAGAATTCCTCCCGTAACAATTCCATCGGATATGTTGTCATTTACAGGTCTGTCACCAACAGATCTGTCGCCGGCATTCATTGTTGCCGTAACTCTTTTGTCGTCTCCACCTTCATGTCTGGCAACTATAGATATATCTTCCGTTTTCAGACCCTGTTCTTTTATTTGCCTTGCTGCCCTCTCTGCGCTGTCCCTGTCCCTAAAAATTGCTACAACTGTCCTGGACATTTGAAAACCTCCTTTTTAATTCTTACCAGCGAAGTTATTCAAAATTAGCATTGGTATAAAAAGCCCGAATTATTCACTATAGCTTCTGTAATCTTTTCTTAACATAACAAGCGCTTATTTAGATGTATAATATATGTAAGATGTGTTATACGCGTAAGAAAAAATACATAAAAATACGGGAGTGTTTACATATGAAAAAATTGCATTTAATCAGGTTAGCCGCTATTTTATGCATTATGCTTTCAGTTTCTTTCATCAGTTCAAGCGTAAGCGTCAGTGCATCGGTAAACCAGGACCTTGTTAAAACTGCCTCTTCTTCCCTTGTAAGCCTTGGAATCATGAAAGGAGACGAAAAAGGGAATCTTAAGCTTAACAATAAAGTGTCACGTTGTGAATTTGTTGCTCTTGTGAACAGAATGATGGGTTTTGAAGACAATACTGACATTAAAAATGTTGATATGCCTTTTAAAGATATAAAAAAGAGTCACTGGGCTTACAATACGCTGAAAGTGGCATTAAAACGCGGATTAATAAACGGTTATCCTGATAATACTGTAAGACCAGATGCCACGGTAAATTTTGCTGAAGCGAATGCCATCCTGATTCGCGCCCTGGGCTACAACAAAACATTAACCGGCAAATGGCCTGACAACGTTCTGAATAAAAGTCGCGAGCTAGGCATATCAAAGGGTTTGCAACTTGACAAGTACAGAGAACTGACCCGCGGTGAGGCAGCAGTGCTTATTTATAATTCCCTGACTGTTGATATAAAAAAATGAATGTAAAATAATTACATGAATATATTTCTGAATAGCGCACAGAATATATACTGCGTAAGGGTTCATGATAGTCGAGCCAAGAGTATTACAGGGTCGGTTGGGCTCTGTAATATTCGGTCAAAGGTTAATATCAGGTCCCGTCAATGACGAATAGGCTTGATATTAGCCGGCGAGAAGAATCTTATATGTCCTGTATGGCTATACTGTAGTGCAGACGCTTGATTTGCCTCTGGTGGGATCTTCAGGCATTCTGCATTACAGTAGGGTCAAAAAGGATGTATAAGGTTCGAGCTACGATTATCAAGAGTACCGCAGGTATGATACACTATCTGTCATTGTCTGTCATAACAGGTATGACAGCTCCATTACAGATAGGTTGACCTACTGGAGGTCTGTTGCAGTCGGAAGATTGCAGCAGGTTTCTAAGGTATTCTTGATAGTCAAGTGAAGGTTGGTGCAAGTTTTGTAATGCTTGCAGGCAGTCGAGAGATTGCTTGCGGGTACGTAAAGATTTGTACCGGCTGTAGCGTAGATTATCATGAGCTCTTATTTTATTTATTTTTTATTAATTTTCTGTTTTTATTAATTTATCTATTTAATTTATCTATTAATTTATCTTTAGCTTATCTTTTTTATTTACTTTTTTATTTATCTTTTTATCTTTTTTTATCTTTTTTTAAAGGTCTTACCTTTTTAAATAACATTTTAAATAACATTTCTTTAACAATGAAATAATAAAGATTTCGGTAATCGTCTAAAGTATCATCCAATGATGCAGAATTAAAATTATCGCAAATAATATAAAAAACATGGCAACCTGCAGTTTAACCATGTTTTTTATATGCTTAATTTACAAATCGGTTTTATTTATCCACAGTCATTCATTTATAATGCATTATTTATCCACATATTATTCCTCTATTTTTATTGCTTCAGTAGGACACTGCGATGCTGCATCCCTTGCACAGTCCTCTGAGGACTCAGGTACATCATCTTCAATTGCCTTTGCAAGCCCGTCATCTCCCATACTAAAAACATCAGGGCAAAGAGATTCGCACAACCCACAACCTATGCATAAAGTTTGATCTACATGTGCTTTCATATTGATACACCCCTTTTTATATGGTAAAAGCTTTATCACTATAGTTATCAGCTTTTATGATTTAAATTATACATCTGCAGTTCTACCTGTCATCAGAAAAAACAGTAATATTTTCTTTAATCTCCGTATATCTTCTCTTGTTTCA
>JAMOAC010000351.1 GCA_023621975.1 Bacillota bacterium
CAAAGAGACCTAAGGCAAGTGCAGCAGGTAAGTAAATTACACAACGTGCTTGCTTGCGGTAAAATGCGTGCATAATAGGGCATGGTGCAAGGTACGTTGTTTAATATATATATATATTTTACAACTACTGGAGCGCCGACGGAGTATAATTCTCCGAGTACCGATGAATAACAATGATTAGAGTAAGGAGGGAAGTAAGGTGCCAAGAAAAGGTAGTGTTCCCAAGAGGGAAGTTTTACCCGATCCATTATACAATAATAAAGTTGTTACAAAACTTATAAACAAAATTATGTATGACGGTAAAAAGGGTATTGCGCAAAAAATTTGCTATGGTGCATTTGACATCATAAGGGAAAAGACAGGCAAAGATCCTCTGGAAGTATTCGAGCAGGCTCTTAACAATGTAATGCCGGTTCTCGAAGTAAGGGCCAGAAGAGTAGGAGGAGCCACATATCAGGTTCCTATAGAAGTAAGGCCTGACAGAAGACAGGCATTAGGTATCAGGTGGATTGTAAATTATGCCCGCCTCAGAGGAGAAAAGACCATGAAGGAAAGGCTTGCTGCTGAGATTATGGATGCAGCAAACGGTGTGGGCGGAGCCTTCAAGAAGAAGGAAGATACCCATAAAATGGCTGAAGCTAACAAGGCATTTGCTCATTATAGGTGGTAATAATAGATTGCATACTGGTTTTTATTTGGGTTTCATGAGAGGAATCATCGTGAAGGAAAGGAGGTTTATATGCCCAGGCAATTCAGCTTAGACAAAATAAGGAATATAGGAATCATGGCGCACATAGATGCTGGAAAAACTACTACGACTGAGAGGATATTATACTATACGGGTAGAGTTCACAAGATGGGCGAGACCCATGAAGGCGCTGCGACTATGGACTGGATGGAGCAGGAGCAGGAGAGAGGAATAACCATCACATCTGCTGCTACAACTACACAGTGGAAAGATTACAGAATTAATATTATAGATACGCCGGGGCACGTTGACTTTACGGTCGAAGTTGAAAGATCCCTTCGCGTTCTCGATGGTTCAGTAACACTTTTTTGTGCAAAAGGAGGAGTGGAACCCCAGTCTGAAACCGTATGGAGACAGGCTGACAAGTATCACGTTCCTCGTATTGCATATGTCAACAAAATGGACATCATGGGAGCAGACTTTTTTAACGTTATAAAAATGATGAAAGACAGGCTTAATGCCAATGCTGTTCCTATACAATTACCTATTGGTAAGGAAAGCGATTTCCAGGGCATTATTGACCTGGTAACCATGAAAGCATATTATTATGAAGATGATTTGGGAAAAGTGGTTGTAGAACGTCCAATTCCCGAAGACATGAGCGATATTGTAGCAGAATATCGCGAAAAATTACTTGAAGCTGTTGCTGAACAAGATGAAGAATTAATGACCAAATATCTGGAAGGTGAAGAACTGACCGAACAGGAAATACGTGCTGGTATAAGAAAAGCTACTATTAATGTAAAAATGATACCCGTTACTTGTGGTTCTTCCTATAGAAACAAGGGCGTTCAAATGTTGCTTGATGCGATTGTGTATTATCTTCCGTCACCCCTTGACATACCGTCGGTTAAAGGTGTGTCACCGGTTGATGAAGAGGAAATCGAGAGGCATACCGACGACAATGAGCCGTTTGCGGCCCTTGCTTTTAAAATTGCAGCAGATCCGTTCGTCGGAAAGCTGTGTTTCTTCCGAGTTTATTCAGGCACATTGAAATCAGGCTCTTATGTATTGAATTCGACCAAAAACAAGAGAGAGAGAATAGGAAGAATAGTTAGGATGCATGCTAACCATAGAGAGGACATCGATATGGTTTATGCAGGCGATATAGCCGCAGCGGTAGGTTTAAAAGAAACAACAACGGGGGATACACTGTGTGATGAAAACAACCCCATAATACTTGAATCCATGGAATTCCCCGAACCTGTTATAGAAATTGCCATTGAGCCCAAGACCAAGGACGGCCAGGAGAAAATGGCAATTGCACTGCAGAAGCTCTCGGAGGAAGATCCTACGTTCAGGGCTCATACTGATCCGGAAACCGGTCAGACTATAATTGCAGGTATGGGTGAACTCCATCTTGAAATAATCGTTGACAGGCTTATGAGAGAGTTTAAAGTGGAAGCCAATGTCGGCAAACCTCAGGTTGCATATAAAGAAACAATTCGAAAGCCTGTAAAAGTGGAAGGAAAATTCGTCAGACAGTCAGGCGGAAGAGGCCAGTATGGTCATTGCTGGCTCGAAATTGAGCCACAGGAACGGGGCGCAGGTTATACATTTGAAAGCAAAATTGTGGGTGGCGCCATACCGAAAGAATATATACCCGCTATCGACGCAGGTGTGCAGGATGCAATGAACACCGGCGTTTTGGGAGGATACCCGGTTGTAGATGTAAAGGTTACAGTAGTTGACGGATCATACCACGAAGTTGACTCTTCAGAAATGGCATTCAGAATTGCCGCTTCAATGGGATTCAAGGAAGGCTGCAGAAAAGCTGACCCCGTTTTGCTTGAACCTATAATGAGAGTTGATGTTATAACTCCCGAAGAATACATGGGAGATGTAATGGGAGATTTGAATGCCAGAAGGGGTAAAATTGAAGGCATGGAGCTAAGATCCGGAGCTCAGGTCATAACAGCTTATGTACCCCTTGCGGAAATGTTTGGATATGCAACGGAACTTCGTTCCAGGACTCAGGGAAGAGGAGTCTTCACAATGCAGTTTGACCATTATGAAGAAGTTCCAAAAAATATACAGGATGCCATATTAAATAAGTAAAATATTTTAAATGTGTGCGCTAATATGTTGAAATATTTGTGATGTAAGTATAAAATATTCAATAACCGGAAAAGTTGTACAATTGTATAGCATATAGTACAGCTATTCATGTTAAAGACCTGTTTCATACGTTACATGAATTACGGGAGCCGGCAAACGTGGTTCCCGTATGATGATAAAATTATTATGATAAAAATATATCTTCAGTAATAACTACTGAAAGGGAGGAGTTTTAAAATGGCAAAAGCTAAATTTGAAAGAACCAAGCCTCATGTCAATATTGGAACAATAGGCCACGTTGACCATGGAAAGACTACATTGACAGCTGCTATTACAAAAGTTTTGGCTCTGAAGGGAGAAGCTACTTTCACAGCTTATGACCAGATTGACAAGGCTCCCGAAGAAAAAGCAAGAGGAATCACAATTTCAACAGCTCACGTTGAATACCAGACTGACAACAGGCACTATGCCCACGTTGACTGCCCGGGTCATGCTGACTATGTTAAGAACATGATCACCGGTGCTGCTCAGATGGACGGTGCTATCCTTGTTGTATCGGCTGCTGATGGTCCGATGCCTCAGACAAGAGAACACATTCTTCTCGCTCGTCAGGTTGGTGTACCATACATAGTTGTTTTCCTTAACAAGTGTGATATGGTAGACGACGAAGAGCTTATCGAGCTGGTTGAAATGGAAGTCAGGGAACTTCTCAGCCAATATGATTTCCCTGGAGACGACATTCCGATTATAAGAGGTTCTGCACTGAAGGTACTCGAAACTAATTCAAATGATATTAATGATCCTGCATACAAGTGCATTCTTGAATTGATGGATGCAGTTGACAATTACATTCCTACTCCTGAAAGAGACGTTGACAAGCCGTTCATTATGCCTGTTGAGGACGTATTCTCAATCACAGGACGCGGTACTGTTGCAACTGGTAGGGTTGAAGCAGGTACTGTTAAGGTTGGAGACGAAGTTGAAATAGTTGGTTTGATGGATGCCCCAAGAAAGACAGTTGTTACGGGAGTTGAAATGTTCAGGAAGGTTCTCGACCAGGCAGTTGCCGGAGACAACATTGGTGCCCTCTTAAGAGGTGTTCAGAGAGACGAGGTAGAAAGAGGACAAGTTCTTGCAAAGCCTGGAACAATTAAGCCGCACACTCATTTCAAGGCTCAGGTATACGTTCTGACCAAGGAAGAAGGAGGAAGACATACACCTTTCTTCAATGGTTACAGGCCCCAGTTCTATTTCAGAACAACTGACGTTACAGGCGTTATCGAACTTCCTCAGGGAACTGAAATGGTTATGCCCGGCGACCACGTAAATATGACAATCAAGCTTATTACTCCAATAGCTATGGACGTAGGTCTGAAGTTCGCTATCCGTGAAGGCGGAAGGACAGTTGGGGCAGGAACTGTTACAGATATTATCGAGTAATGAAAATAAAAAGGGGGCAGATATGAAAGTATCTGTCCTTTTTTTATTAGGCTAAATTTTTTGGATTTTTTATTTTTGTATTCAAACTGTCAAGTTTGATTTTTTTGTTCATTAATTTAATATTAGTATTTAAAACCATTATATTTTAAATCATTATATTTAAAATTTACCGGAATTGTATATATAAAAATTTGTTGTTTAATTGCTGTTTCAGTATAATTCAAATTATGTTTTAATTGCACAAAATATTTTAATTGTACAATAGATTTGTTTATATAATTAGTGTCGTGCAGTAAATTGTAAATGTTTA
>JAMOAC010000187.1 GCA_023621975.1 Bacillota bacterium
ATATGTATCGGCTAATTAATTATTATTTAATTACAAATATTTTTATGTAATTGTAACATATTTTCTTTTTTGTTAAAATGTTTTTATCAACGATTGAATGAACCGAAAAACTTGATTTGGCGTTGATTGGCTCAAACTGGGATTGAATTAATTAATATAATCCGATTCTAACCGGAGGGAATATGAAAGAAGATCAGTTTATCCTTGAAAATTCCGATTACTGGGCAAGGCTTGAAAATATCCTTCACAAGCTGAAGTCAAAGGGTGTCAATAAGTTTGATAAAAATGAACTGGAGGATTTTTTGTTTCTCTACAACCGTGCATGTGGCCATCTTTCCTACAGCCGCACATATTTTGGCGACTCCGGTACTACTGAATACCTGAACAGGCTGGTAGCATCGGCTCACAGCTATATATATACTTCAAAATCATACAATATCAGGAAGTTATTGATGTTTTTTTATAAGGATTTCCCGATGATTTTCAAAAGAAATGTTTCTTATTTCTGGGTTTCATTTTCGGTTTTCATGCTCGGTTTTATTTTGAGCTTTTTGCTCACGTTGCAAAACAGGGACAATGCAGCGGTATTTCTGCCTGAAAATATTTTAGACGGCATAAACTTCAGCGATGGCACTTCTGATTCATGGGACGGTTCCATAATGTCCAGCCTTATATTTTCAAACAACATCGCTGTCGGTCTTAACGCACTTGCATTGGGGATAACTCTGGGTATCGGAACTGTCTGGATTCTTGTCAATAACGGATTCATACTTGGCAGTATTGCAGCACTTGCAGCACACAGCGGCTCCAGCGTGATTTTCTGGTCCATGATACTGCCCCATGGCATTTTGGAGCTCTTTGCCGTATTTATATGCGGTGCCGCAGGGCTGATGATCGGTTATTCAATCATAAACCCGGGTAATTTCTCCAGAAAAGATTCCCTTATTCTCAGGGGCAGGGATGCAATCAAGCTCACCTGCTGGACAATACCCGCATTTATCATTGCAGGCCTTATTGAGGGGTTTTTTACGCCGGCACCTATAGGAGCGGCTTTTAAATACCTGTTCTCACTTTTATTACTTGCCGCATTGCTGTTATACCTGATTAAAAAAAGAAAAAGCCAGTTATCCGGCTTTCATTTTTAAATACTGCTTTATAACCTCCATGGACAATTTATCGGGTGCTGTGTCAATACATGCAATGCCGTAGCTTCTCAGTACCTTGAGGGCATTTTCCCTTTCATTTACCAGCCTTATTGCCGCACATTTCAAAAACAGCTCATCGCTGCTGCGAATATTCATGAATGCAGCTTTGTATACGCGCTCATCCCTGATGGAAATTATCAGGGGAACGTGCCGGCTCGCACTTTTTACAAGTGCCGCAGCAAACCTTGCAGCCTCATCGCAATTGAACATTTCAGTAAAAAAGCACAATAAACTTCTTCTTTTCTGATGAAGGTTAATGAATGACAAAACACCTTCATAATCTGCCGTTACAAAATTTTCCCGGACATCATACAAGCTCTCGCAAATCAGTCTGAACTGCTCCTGGCCTTTTCCGGGCTTTATAAACCGCCTTACTTTGTCGTCAAAGACTACAAGACCGGCATTATCACCGCTTCTGATAATGCTGTCAGCAAGTACGAATGCGGAATTGACGGCATAGTCCAGCTTTTTGATTCCATTGATTTCCGGATTCATTACCCTGCTGCAATCCATTAAAATTAAAACCTGCTGGTTTTTTTCAGGTTCATAATTATTGACAATAAGCTTGTTGGCCCTTGCAGTAGCCATCCAGTTTATTTTCCTGTAATCATCACCTTCCGTGTACTCCTTCAGGCTTTCAAATTCGGTTCCCATTGCATATGCCTTGATCCTTCGGGACGGGTCATGCAGCCACAATCTGCTCACGGCATCCAGGCTGCACCTGTTTAAATCCTTAAGATTTGGATAAACCTTACACTTCATGCTTGTTTCAAATCGGCAAAATTTCTTACACAGTTTCAATACCCCATCGTACCTTGCATGTATGCAACCAAATATAAACTGCCCTCTTTTTCTTGGAACAACGTGATACTTCGCCTCACCGAAGCTGTATTTGCAGGCATATGCTTTTACCGTGGTCTTTTCCGCCGTAAAATGTTGCGGTATTTCATCCCTGAATTCTATCAGCAGGTCATATCTGCTGTTATTGCGCACCTTGATAACCACTTCATTGCTTGCGCCAAGCGAAAACCTTTCCTCGCATATTCTTGATACTTCAAGACAGGATTTGCCGGGCGTTATTACGGCATCAACAGCCCATAAGACCAGTAATGCGGCATTATAAACGACAAATACCAAAAAAGCCGCGTTAAAAATCCAGCCAACCGCTATAGGTATAATACCTGCAAAAACCAGGAATATAAACAACCTGCTGAAACTCATTTTTACAACCCTTTCACCTTGGCACTTCTATTCTGTCAAGAATTTTCATTATGATATTATCGCTGCTTACATCGTCAACTCTTGCCTCGGGCCTGATAATAAGCCTGTGGCGGAGTACCGGCAATGCCATGTCTTTAATATCGTCAGGCATTACGTAGTCCCTTCCCTGTAATGCAGCATATGCCTTTGCGGCCAGCATCAGGTATACCGATGCCCTCGGGCTTGCTCCCAGCAAAAGTGCCGGCGAATTTCTTGTAGCCCTTATTATTGAAGTAATATAATTTATAATTGCGTCTTCTACCCTTACTTTCCTTATTTCCTCACGGCACTTTTTTAAATCACCAAAATCACAAACAGCCCTGATCCCTGAACTTTCAAGATTTGAAGCATCAAATCCTGAATTATACTTTTGAAGCAGCATATTTTCAAATTTCTGCGGAATATAACCTACGCGCAGCTTCATCATGAATCTGTCCAGCTGTGCTTCCGGAAGGGGATATGTACCTTCATATTCCACGGGATTCTGCGTGGCAATCAACATGAACGGCTCAGGAAGCTTTAACGTTTCTCCGTCAATGGTGACGCTTCTTTCCTCCATCGTTTCCAGAAGTGCCGCCTGAGTTTTCGGCGGTGTCCTGTTAATTTCGTCTGCAAGCAGAATGTTTGTAAAAACCGGCCCCTTCTTTATGAAAAATTCTCCCTTTTTCATGTCGTATACCTTCGTGCCCGTTATGTCAGCTGGCATAAGGTCAGGGGTAAACTGGACCCTTTTAAAATCTCCGTTTATCACTTTAGCCATCGTCCTTGCAGCCAGAGTCTTTCCCTGGCCGGGTACACCTTCAAGAAGTACATGCCCGCCGGCAAGCAGAGCTACAGTCATATATTCAACAAGCTCATACTGCCCTACTATCACTTTGTTTATTTCTTCTATTATCTCTTTTGCTTTAGCCTGGGTAAAACTTGTCATCACCTGATCTCCCTTCCTTCTTCCTCAAGTTTCTCAACAATAAAGATAAGTTTCTTCAGATCCTTTTCATTGTTGTTTATATACTGTTCCGACATTCTCAAAAGCGCCTCGATATTTCTCTTCCTAAGAGAATTGTTATTCCTTATTGCTTCGGTAATTCTAAAATCATCACTTTCTATTCCCAAGCCGAGAAATTTTTCAAGTCTTCTCTTAAAGGCTTCTGTATACGTGTGAAGAACGGCTGCATATGACCTGGATTTAATATAAATATTGGCAAGGGCAAAGAGGTTTTCATTCTCCGGCCTTTTAACATTTTCAGGCAGGGGAACTTTTCCGCCGAATCTTTTTGCCTTCACAAGCATAAGAACCGCCAAACCGAAAAGTATTTGAAGCACTGCAAGCCTTCCGGCCTGTCCAATGACATTCCATACAGGAATGCTTGCCTCGGAAATCCCATGATAATATTCATTAAACAATACTTTCCTGTTGTGCACCTGTTGAAGAACCTTTATAAACCTGATGCCACCCGTGTATGCCTTCAGGCCTTCATTAGTATACAAGGAAAGGTCTTCAAGGAAGATGATCTCTCCTTTTCCTGCTTTGAACGACAATATGCTGCCTTCAGGGTCCATTGAAAACCCGTCCATGTTCTGAGGGCCGCAAAACCACATGGGATCGTAATCATAAAGATTTTTTCTGTTTCCAATCAAAATAAGCGTATTTCCCTTCCATAACCATTTCCTGAGATTCTTTTTTTCCGTTTGCCCTTTAAAAATCCTCAAGTCAGGATTGACAGCCACAAGGGTTGCTCCATCGGGAAGAAACATTGAAGGCTTTTTGAAGCGTACCGGACTAAAGCCCATCCTCTCCGACAAGACATACAGGGCCTTCACTCCGTTTGCTCCTGTGCTGTAACTGGAATAATCAGCGGAATTTCTGTCATTTACTGCCCCATACGCGGTCAATAAAAACAAAAGTGCAATACCGGCACACACAATGTATAATAGCGTTTTAAACACGATTCCGGTCTTTTTCATTGTATTCCCCCTTTTATAAGAAGGGAATACTGGTCATACCAATGCTCAAAGCACTCCCTGCTCACTTCTTTTCCGCCGTACCAGCAGTCATTGAATACCTTTGTAAACTCGCAAAACTTTC
>JAMOAC010000067.1 GCA_023621975.1 Bacillota bacterium
AACAAGCTTTGTTAAATGAGTATACAAAACATAAAAACTCAAGTGGAAATATTCCTGACCACTTCATATGCAAAATATTAAATCAGGAATACATAGTAACATACAAAGAGATCGAGGATATTGGATTTACCCTTTTCAGGATAAGGCCTGCGAAGGAAGTTTATAAATATATCGATATGCTTAAGATTAACAATTTAGCGGCTGCTGCAATAGTTTTACTGCTATCCGTGCTTATCTCAATAATAGTTACCAATAAACTGTATGAGCCTATCGGTACGTTGGTGAAACGTGTTTCTTCAATCGGAAATTCAGGGTTTCACGTGAATCAACCTGATGAAATATCCTATCTGAATAATGTTTATAAATATTCCATGGAAAAATTGGAAAAGTATGATAATGAAAAGATAAAATACAGAAGTGTCATGAAAACTTATTGGCTTAAGAAGTTATTGACTGATACTGAAAAAATAGATCGTGAACAGCATGAAACTATATGCAGGGAAAACATGATAAATGTTCCATATGATTGCAGTTACTATGTTTGCTTATTAAAGATTGATAATTTTAAGGAGTTCCAGAGAATAAACAGTATTAAGGACAGGAAACTTATCAGATTTGCCATAATTAACATTACGACTGAGATTTTATCGAAAGATTTTGCAGCGGAAGGCGTTGACATGAATGAAGAACATGTTGCCTTTATTATCGGGGTGAATTCTGTCAGCGAGGATACAGGTGATAAAATAATTGAATATATTATGAAAGCACAGGATTACATACATAAATACTTCGACATTTCCGTTACGGCGTCCATATCCGAAAAAATAGATAATATCTGGATGATCCCTGTGGGTTACCAGGAGGCCCTGGAAAATTCGTTATATAGATTTGTATTAGGTAGAAGAAGCGTTATCACAGCAGAAAGAATACGGCAAAACTGTACAAACAAAGTACGTTCGTATTCAAAGGAATCTGAAAGAAAACTGATTGAAAGCATAAAATTGGCAAAAACAAATGAAATTGAGGAACAACTTAAAACTATCATTAATGATATATCTTTACTTAGTTATGATAACATTACAGTATCCATAATAAAGCTCCTTGACGCTGTGAAGAGTTCATTGCTTACATCTTCAGAAACGTTGAATTTTTCCATAAAATCCGGTTTTCTGGATATAAGGCATATAATCTATGATATTGAAACTATTGAGGAGCTTTATCAAATGCTCCTGGAAACAATTAAGAATGGAATTAACGCCCAATTAGAAAAAGAGTCGAATGCCAAATATGGAATTATCGCAGAAGCAGCAGTTGGTATAATAAACAAAAATTATTGGGATATTTCCCTTTGCACCAATGAAATTGCCTCACTGTTGAAAATTAATCCGAGATATCTTGCCAGGGCTTTTAAAGATGTTATTGGCATGTCAATACCAAATTATATAAACAATGTCAGACTCAAAAAGGCCGCAGAGTTATTAGGTGCTGATCCGGATATGAATGTATATGACGTTATAGAAGAGGTAGGATTTGACAACGAGTCATATTTTTATAGAATGTTTAAGATGAAATATGGATGCACTCCCAAAGAATATGCACTTCAAAAAAGCATAGCTGAAAATGTCTAGCATGTAAGAAAGTTTCATCTTGCGGTTAATAGTCTTTTCAGTTCCCAATTTCAGCAATTTGATTAGTAACAAATGACAGGCACTGCTGCATGGAAGTTTATAGCAGCCAGTATTATTCGGCGTATGGCATGATTAGTACACAAAATTAATCAATACTTATGATTTGCTTGTTTTGTTAATGGCCGGTTTGTCTTGCTTGGCAATGGCAATACAGCATAACGGAAATAATTCGGTTGATTAATTTCCAAAATTAGTACAAGTTGCTGCTTTAAGTATTTAAGCATGTGCAGATTTTTTAGTTTCCAATTTGAAGTCAAATTTTATATAAAAGTATCTTTTTTAAAGTTGTGAGTTGAGAAAAGTTTCTATTTTTAAGTTTACAGTATGGACAATGAACCCTTAATATTAATATAGTTGCTAAAATGCAGCTGATAAATCTGACTATATGTTTACTGCCCAACAATTATCTCATTGAGTCATAACAATTGAAGTCATAACAATTCACAACAATTAAAATGTAGCAGCTCATATAATTTTAAATCAATTGGAGTCGACACTTAAAGTTACGACCAAAACACCACCCCATCAATCAGTTTTCTCATGTTTTCGGAAATATTTCTGGGAAAGGGGGATGAGACCAGAATAGATTAAGTGATCAAACATATAAACTCACAATTCATAAAACAAAATAGTTCAATTCTTTTCAAGCGTAATGCACCCCGAATTATGTAAGTTACAAACATCGTGTAAAAATTGGGTTTGAAACGGTAAAAAAATTATAATCGAAAGGGAGGTTGTCATGAGTAGGCATTCTAAAGTAAGAAAGTCTATCAGTATTCTTATTGCCTTCGCCATGCTGGTTTCTATATTCTGCAGCGCAGTGCCGGTATGGGCTGAGGAACCTACAGACCCAACAGGAGCTGGCATATATACTATAGAATTACTTAACCAGTATGGCGGTTTTGAGGAAGACAGAGACGGAGACGGTGTGGCAAGTTATTGGTTCTTTAACGATGGGAAAAAGGGATATGAGGTATCCCTTTCAGATGATTGCCACAGCGGTTCTAAATCTCAAAAGTTAGTTGTAGCACCAGATTCCCAAAATTCTGGCTCATTTTCTTTTGATTGGGTTCCTGTAAGTGATAACAAACAGTATAAGATTACATTCTGGGCCAAAATGGTTCAAGGTACATTGACGCTCTATCTGTATGATATAAGCAACTGGAAAATTATAGACGATAACAACAAACCCAGATTTGATGTTGCCACAACATCTGAAAACAAAAATGTATGGAAGGAATACACATTTATATATGTTCCAAAACCAACTACTGAATATATAGGAGTGAGATTTGCTAACTGGACTGAAAGCACTCTTGAAGTTTATATTGACGACGTTCACATGGAGGAGTATGTGCCTCCGACACCAAAAGCACCCGTTATAGAGCTGGACAATCCTGATGAAGATTTAGTTGAAGACAACAGGATATATACGGTATCCGGTACAGTAACTGATGAAGATAATGGGGTAACCTCTGTTAAGGTTAATGGTGAAGCAGTTGAATTTGATGATAGTGGAAACTTCAGTGCCCAGGTGGTTCTGGAACCGGGAGAGAACACAATCACAGTAACTGCAGAGGATGAGGACGGTCAGATTACTGAAAAAACAATAAAAGTTACACTTAATCTGGTAAATACACCGGTTATTACTCTTGATCAGCCTGAGTATAACGTAGTTGAAGGAACTGATACGTTTAATGTATCCGGAAGGGTTACCGATGCCGATAACAATTTGGCTCGTGTTGAAGTAAACGGAGAAGCTGTCACTGTTGATGATGAAGGCAAGTTCAGTATAGATGTACCCATTAACTATGGGATCAATAAAATAGTTGTTATTGCAGTAGATGAAGATGGATACAGATCGGAGAAAGAAATTACGGTAGAGCTGAAATCAGATGATAAACAGCCTTATGACATAGGTGTATTCTATTTTTCAAACTGGAACCCTGAATTGTCACCGCACATGATTGTAAATACCAGAAATACCTATGGAAGACAGGAAGATTGGTTCGGCGGTGTCAGGGATCACTTGCTTTCTCCTGGACCTTGGGGATATGGTCCGTTCCCCGATAGGGAGCCTTTGTTAGGATGGTATGACGACAGACAGCAGGAAGTTATTGATAACCACATACTGCAGGCTGCAAGCCGCGGAATAGATCACTTTGCATTCTATTATTACTGGAAGGAAGACGGCTCAGTACCAAGACCCGGACAGAATGTGGAAAACTTCTTAAAATCCCCGTACAGACATCTGTTGGATTTCTATATATATTTTGTAGCAGACGGAGCATATAACGAGAATCACTGGAAGAATAATATTGTTCCGAAATTAATCGAGTTTATGAAACAGCCCAACTACAAGAAGACAAAAAGTGACGACCCTGAAATGGACGGCAGGCCCATACTCGGATTCTTTGGGGACATAAAAGGGCGCCTTGGCGGAACTGATGCGAAACTTAAAGAAGGGCTGCAATATTTGCGCGATAAATGTGAAGAAGCAGGCTTAGGAAATCCTTTGCTGCTTGTAGACGGCTACAGAAATTTGAGGCCTTTCGTAGAAAACCAGGGGTTTGACGGATTCCTTCCTCTGAATCTTGCCGGAATTGGTCTGGATGATAACCATGGAATACCGGAAGATTATGCATCATCTTATCCTGACGCATGGAAAGAAATTGTGTATGAAAAAGTAAAACATGAAAGCTACGAAGATTACCTGTTTATACCCGGCGGTTTGAATGCATTTGATGCAAGGCCATGGAGGGGAGTAGCATTTAGCGACGAGCCAATATACTTCTATGCTGATCCTTCTCCAAGTAAGTTTAAGGCACAGCTGGAA
>JAMOAC010000001.1 GCA_023621975.1 Bacillota bacterium
AGCTAAACATCCTGCTCAATGAGTTCGGGACAAAAGTGGCAAACGCGAATATATATGAAGGATTTCTCAACGAATACGGAAGTAAAATTGCAGAAGGCAATGCGATAGAAGTTATAAACAACTATTATTAAGGCACGGTGACATGCACCGTGCCTTTTTAATTACAAAACTTCCATAATAACAAACGTAATATCATCGGTGAGACTGCTCGGAGCAGTAAAGTCAAATATATCCTTTATAATGGTTTTTGAAAGTTCTGAAGCGGATTTGCCGCTGTTTTCCTTCAACACTTTTTTCAAATGTTCATTGGAATACCTTTCTGTCGCAAAATTGTGTGCTTCGATTAAGCCGTCGGTATAAAAAATTACCTTGTCACCTTTTTGAAGCGTTATTACATTATTCTCATACTTCACAGTGAAAATATCTGAAATTTTGCATATAGGCAAACCTCTGACCGGCATTTCTTCTACCGAACCGTCTTGCCTTATAATCAGGGGAATTGCATTTATTCCTGCAGAAGCATATGTAAGTGTCCTGGTTTTTTTGTCGTATATTGCATAAAGCATGATAAAATATACATCGTCCCTGAAGTTCATATTGTTGAAAGCATGAAACACGTTGTCCAAAACATCAGCAGGAGAGTAAATTTTATCTCTGGCATTTTCCCCTTCATTGCAGCTTTCGATGCTTTGCTTGGCAAATACCGTCAGCATTGCAGCAGGTACCCCGTGCCCGGATACATCACCTATATACATTCCGATACTCCGCTCATCAATTTTAAACACGCTATAAAAATCACCGCTTACGCGCTCCGCGGGAAAATATCCTGCGCTGAAGGCCACTTCTTCGTCTTTGGGCAAATACTGCGGAAGCAGGGATCTTTGTATATCCCTGGCATACGCCAAATCCTCAAGGAGCTTCTGGTTTACCTTCCTAAGCTGCACCGTCTTTTGCTCAACAAGCCTGTCAAGGTTCTCTGCGTAATTCTGAAGCTCATTCCTTGCTTTTGCCAGTTCATAGTATGGTTTTTGGACGCTGCTTATGAAAATTACCCGGAAGATTATAAAATATGCAATAATCTTATATACATGCCCCAGGTAGTTGTAAATGTCATATACTTCACTGTAGCTTACAAAAGCCAGTTCACTGAATATCGTAATAATTAAAGCACAGCAGAACAGAATGGCGGAATTCTTATCGTACTCTTTACTGTACTCTTTATGGTATCTCAGCAATATGATGGTTATTGTAGCTGCCAGCATTATAATAACAAGGTATTCAAGTGCAATTTTTATCCCGGTAAGTCCGCCTTCACTTTCCAAATACATTGGAGGCAGTACGTCAGGAAAATTTACCACTATTATTAATACTGCAATGCTGAAAACAATAGGCGGTATCGAGAAAAACCATTTGTTAATTTCAATGCCCGTCCTCTCAGGAATTAAGGCGGTTACAAGAAGCCCGGCAGCCATAACAAGCCTTCCTATTATCCAAAAAGTCGTAGCCAGGTTCGCACTTTCAATAGGCCTGAAGAAATCCGGCATACCTTTGAAGCTCAGCGTGTGAAACATGTCTATGATGCCAATGGAAAGATAAATGCTTCCAAGAAACGCGGATTTGACATTGCCCGTCTGATCATACGTAAAATACGAAACTGCAAAAACAGCAAAACTTACCACAATCGACATAAGTTCAAAAATACTGTGCCACGTGAGATATGTTGCAACATTCATAATACTGCAAAACCAATCTTCAAGGAGATATGCAAATTTAAATAGCAAAGTCGAAAATACAAAAACCGTCGATAACATAATCAGGTTTTTATTTTCGGTCAAATATACCCGTTTCGTCCTCTGGAGTTCCATAATATGCCCCTTGCTTTTATTTCCCATTAATTATTTCCCATTAATTTAACAATAATTTTATCATCGAAAAGATTGTTTATCAATGCATATAAAAGTACATTGTTTGTTAATTAATATACAAAACACATTAATTAAAAATAAAAAAAAGATAGATGATTATACATCTATCTTCATTAGTAGCTTCATTAGCATATTTCCTTGCATAATATGCGTATGCATGTTTACATTTTTTTAAACCTGTTAACATTTTAAAATGACTGTTAACATGCGCTTATTTCTATTGTTCAATCAGCGTGCTGGTTCCGACATCATCACCGACGGCCTTTTCTTCGGGCAGAATTATCTTCTCTATATCATTCTTTAACCCTTCCATTATGCGTCTTGGCTTTGGCCTGGCTAATGCTACCGCAAGCACTTCATCCATATTCGTTACTGTTACAAACCTGATTCCCTTTCTTACACTTTCAGGTATTTCCTCAATATCCTTTTTGTTGTCCTCAGGTATGATAACCGTATCTATTCCTGCCCTGCGTGCTGCCAGTACCTTTTCCTTCAGCCCTCCTATAGGAAGCACCCTGCCTCGAAGGGTTACCTCACCGGTCATTGCTACGTTCTTTTTAACCGGAATACCGGTAATGGCAGAAACCATTGCAGTTACCATAGTTATTCCTGCAGACGGGCCGTCTTTCGGTACGGCACCTTCCGGCACATGAATATGAATGTCATATTTTTTGTAGAAATCCTTGTCTATATTATAATCTTCGGCCCTGGATCGTATATAGCTCATGCCGGTCTTGGCCGATTCCTTCATAACATCCCCAAGCTGTCCTGTCAGTTCAAGCTTACCGCTTCCGCTCATAATTGTCACTTCAATGGACAATGTATCTCCGCCGACAGGTGTCCATGCGAGGCCTTTTGCAATACCGACTTCATCCCTCTCGTTGGCCGTATCATACCTGTATTTCTTTACGCCAAGGTACTTCTCGATATTGCCCGGCGTTACCTTGACATATTTTTTCCCGCTTGATATCAGGTTCTTTACCGCTTTTCTGCAAATTGTGCCTATTTCCCTCTCAAGGTTCCTGACCCCCGCTTCACGGGTGTAATAATTAATTATATCTCTTACTGCCTGGTCATTTATTCTCAAATTGCCCTTCTTAAGGCCGTGAGCCTCTATCTGCTTGGGTATCAGGTGCCTTACTGCAATGTTAAATTTCTCCTCTTCGGTATACCCGGATATTCTTATTACTTCCATCCTGTCCAAAAGCGGCCTGGGTATGGTATCCAGGGTATTTGCAGTGGTAATGAACATTACGTCCGAAAGGTCAAAAGGCAGCTCTATATAGTGATCCCTGAACGCAAAATTCTGCTCTCCGTCAAGAACCTCAAGGAGTGCGGCTGCAGGGTCACCCCTGAAATCGCTGCTCATCTTGTCTATTTCATCAAGAAGTATCAGCGGGTTTTTTGTACCTGCCTGTTTTAATGCAGCAATTATCCTTCCGGGCATTGCCCCTACGTATGTGCGCCTGTGCCCTCTTATTTCTGCTTCATCTCTGACGCCCCCCAGGGACATTCTCACATAATTTCTGTTGACGGCTTTTGCAATGGACTTGGCTATGGACGTTTTCCCCACGCCCGGCGGTCCCACAAGGCAAAGTATTGGTCCCTTAAGGCTGTTTTTAATTTTCCTTACTGCCAGGTACTCAATTATTCTCTCTTTTACCTTTTCAAGCCCATAATGGTCCTCATCAAGAATTTTTGACGCCTTTTCCAGGTCAATTACCTCTTCAGTCTTCTTGTCCCAGGGCAGGTCAAGTATCCAGTCCAGGTAAGTCCTTATGACGGAACCTTCCGCAGACCCCGGAGGCATCTTCGCAAGGCGGTCCAGTTCCTTCAGCACTTTCTTTTCCGCTTCTTCAGGGAGCTTGACTTTTGCCATTTTTTCCTTGTATTCATTGATTTCCCCTGTGATGCCTTCCTTGTCACCAAGTTCGCTCTGAATAGCCTTCAACTGCTCCCGCAGGTAATATTCCTTCTGCGCTTTATCAATTTGCTTGCGGACTTTCATGTTAATATCCTTTTCAACTTCAAGAATCTGTATTTCTCTTACTAATAGTTCAAGCAGCTTTTCAAGCCTTTTTACTGGATTGAACTCCATAAGCAGCTTCTGCTTGTCCTCTATTTTCAGTATCACGCTGGCAGCTATCAAATCGGCAATCTGGTCCGCATCATCACTGGACATCACAGTGACCAAACTGTCAGGTGTAACCTTATTGCTAAGCCTTACATACTGTTCAAATGTGCTGGTGACCTCTCTCTTCAAAGCTTCAACTTCGGTATCGTTATAATTGTCAGGTACTATTGTTTTTTCTGCCACTTCAGCCATGAAGAACGGTTCAGTCTGTGTAAACTCGCATATTTCAGCCCTGCTTATTCCTTCCACCAGCACCCTTATTGTGTTGCCGGGCAGCCTCAGCAGCTGCTTTACCTTTGATTTTGTCCCTACCTTGTAAATATCATCCTTAGTAGGATTGTCATTTCGCGCGTCTATTTGAGCTACAAGAAAAATAAGCTGATTATTAATCATCGCTTCTTCCAGCGCTTTTATGGATTTTTCCCTTCCAACATCAAAATGAAGTATCATAT
>JAMOAC010000060.1 GCA_023621975.1 Bacillota bacterium
ATCGATATCGGGGCAAAAAGCAGGGAAGAAGCTGAGAAAAAGGTAAAAATAGGCGATACCGCGTGCTTTGTCGGAGACACGGTGCTGGAAGGCAACATGGTTATTTCAAAAGCCCTTGACGACAGAAGCGGCTGTGCTGTTCTGGTTAAGACAATACAGGAAATGCCGGATACTGACAATGAAATTTGTTTTGTATTTACAGTACAGGAAGAACTTGGCGTTAGAGGCGCAAAAACGGCAGCATTCGGTATTATGCCAGATATAGCCATTGCTGTTGATGTAACTGATACGGGAGACACACCTGAGTGTGATCTTATGGAAGTCAAATGTGGCGGCGGCCCTGCCATAAAGATTAAAGACAGTTTGTTTATAGCTCATCCTGAGGTGAGGAGGCTTATAGAGGATTCTGCCAAAAAAATTGGCATTCCATACCAATTCGAAATATTGGAACACGGAGGCACTGATGCGGGAGCAATACACGTTACGGGTGAAGGAGTCCCATCGGGAGTAATATCCATTCCATGCAGATATTTGCACAGCCCTGTGGAGGCGGCGGATATCACTGACATGGAAAACTGCGTGAAATTGCTAAAAGAATGCATTAAAGGATAACATAGTTGCATTAGAGAATAACAGAGTGTATTAAAGTATAACAATGCAATAAAGCATTAAAGATGAAAAACCGAAAGAAAAACAGATAGACAGAAAACAGACAAAGAGGAAACAAACAGGCAAAAGACAAACAAGTAACCATGCAAACAAACAATCAGGCAAACAGGCTGACTGGCTGGCAGGTTGACAGATTGTCATTCTGGCTGGTCGGACAGACGGCAGGTTCCAGCCTTTGAGCCTGTTTGCCGAATGTATAAATTGGGGTAAAGTGAGGTATTTTTTATGAAAATAACATTTTTAGGAGCTGCAAAAACCGTAACAGGTTCATGTTTTCTTGTGGAAACAGAAAAATGCAAGCTTCTTGTGGACTGCGGAATGTACCAGGGCAGAAAAAAAGAGGATGAGCTGAACAGGGAGAATTTTGACTTCAATCCTGCTGATATTGACTATGTACTTCTTACTCATGCCCACATCGATCATAGCGGAAGAATTCCGAAGCTGTACCTGGACGGGTTTAGAGGTGAAGTTATTGCCACTAAAGCTACCGTTGACCTCTGCAGGGTAATGCTTCCCGACAGCGGGCACATCCAGGAGTTTGAAAATGAATGGGAGAACCGCAAGAGGAAAAGAGCCGGTAAACCACCCATCAGCCCTTTATACACTCTCCAGGATGCCGTTGACTGCATGAAGCTCTTCAGAGGTGTGAAATACGGTGAAATCGTTGATTTAACAGACAACATCAAGGTACGATTTAACGATGCAGGCCACATACTGGGCTCTTCCATAATTGAGCTTTGGGTTTCTGAAAACGGAGAGAATATCAAGACCGTTTTCACCGGTGACCTTGGCAACAGGGATATGCCGATAGTCAGGGATCCCGCGATAATTGATGAGGCCGATTATCTTGTTATGGAATCAACATATGGCAACAGGCTGCACAAGGAAAAAGAAAACAAGGCGGAAAAATTTCTGGATATAATAATTGACACGGTTAACAAGGGCGGGAATGTCGTCATACCATCCTTTGCCGTAGGAAGGACACAGGAAATTATATACGAATTGAACAAGCACATGGACGTGTACGCTGAAAAGTATGAATATTTCAAGAACATACCTGTTTTTATCGACAGTCCCCTTGCAATATCCGCGACTGAAATTTTTAGAAACAATCTCGATTGCTTTGACGAAGAAGCAAGGAAATTCATTGAAAGCGGTGATAATCCGCTGGACTTTCCCGGCCTTCGTTTTACAAAGACGTCAGATGAATCAAAAGCACTGAATGAGAATGAAGGCAGCTGCATAATAATATCAGCAAGCGGCATGTGCGAAGCAGGCAGGATAAAGCATCACCTCAAGCACAATCTATGGAGAAGTGATTCTACAATACTTTTTGTAGGATATCAGGCGGAAGGTACTCTTGGAAGAAGGATACTTGACGGGGCAAAGAGCGTTAAAATTTTTGGAGAAGAGATTTCAGTAAATGCAAGAATTGAAAAAATTGAAGGATTTTCAGGGCATGCCGATAAAGACGGCCTGATGAACTGGGTAAGTTCATTTACTAAAAAGCCGCGTAATATATTTATTGTACACGGCGAAGAGGAAGTAATGTATGAATTTGCCAATGAGCTTGAACAGGCATTCAATATTAAGACAATAATTCCATCAAAAGGTGATTCATTTACAGTAACCGCTTCAAGCGTCATTGATGCTACAGGCAAGCAGTACAAGGCTGAAACCGAATTCAGGTTTAAGAGGCTTGAAATCCTTGATTTCCTTGAAAAAATTAAAGAGGAAATTGATGATATGTCCGAAATGGTCATAGCGGACCTTAAGAGAGGGACCGACGACAGTGAAGTTGAGGCAATAAAGCAAAAGCTTATCAGGTTAGAAAAGTCCATACTTGATGTTATATCCTGATAATATGCAGCTTATATTATAATATACAGCCGGTTGAAAATTATATTTTCAATTCGATAAGTCAGGCGCAAATGTAATATCAGGTGCTTAAGATGATAGGCACTTAAGATGATATGCACAAAAATTAATGGTACTTAAGATGACAGTTAATTAAGAGAGCAAGTGTTTAAGATAGCAGGCAGACAATAAGTTTTTTGACTTATTGCCTGCCTGCTAACATTGGAAATTGAAATTGCGGCTTTGATATTGCAAAATTTATTTCACCGTATTATATTTAATAATAATAGTGTTGTAGTTTGGAAGAATGGAAAGGCAAAGTCAATTCAAAAAATTTAGTATGGAAGGATGGTAGGATATGTTCATTAAGTACGCATTTCTTGTACTCTTTGTGGCTGTCATGATAGGTGTAGGCCTATACAGCCGTCGTAAAATTGCCAACGTTCAGGACTTTCTCCTGGGTGGACGCAAAATGGGAGCATGGATGTCAGCTTTTGCTTATGGTACCACTTATTTTTCCGCTGTTATTTTTATCGGATATGCAGGTAAGTCAGGATGGGGGTTCGGATTGTCCGCAACATGGATAGGAATAGGCAACGCCGTTATAGGAAGCCTTCTTGCGTGGCTTGTACTTGCGAAGAGGACACGCAAAATGACCCATGAGCTGAATGCTTCCACCATGCCTGAGTTTTTCGAAAAAAGGTACAATAGTAAGGCAATGAAGATTTTAACGGCTTTAATTATTTTTGTTTTCCTCGTTCCCTATTCGGCATCGGTTTATCAGGGTTTGAGCTACCTTTTTGAAAGAGCTTTCGGAATACCCTTCGTATACTGTATGATTGCAATGGCAGTCCTTACTGGCATATATCTCCTCCTTGGAGGTTATATTGCTACGGCAATTAATGACTTTATACAGGGAATAATAATGATAGCAGGCATAATACTGATGATTGCATTTGTTGTGGCTAATCCTGCTGTCGGCGGACTGGGAGAGGGAATAAGAAAGCTATCCGAAATACCGGGCGACGGCCCCGGACTTGTCAGTATTTTCAGCAGTCAGCCGTTGAATCTTCTGGCACTGATAATACTTACCAGCCTGGGTACCTGGGGGCTTCCTCAGATGGTCCATAAATTTTATGCCATAAAGGACGAAAAAGCTATAAAAAAAGCAACAATTGTTTCTACATTGTTTGCAGCCCTTATAGGCGGAGGGGCGTATTTTGTAGGAGCTTTTGGACGTATTTTCCTTGACAACCAGGTTCCTGTTGTAAATGGCAAAGCAAATTTTGACATGATAGTTCCAATGATGCTTGAAAAGTCTTTGCCTGAAGCGTTAATGGCCGTAGTGATAGTACTTGTACTTTCAGCTTCAATGTCAACGCTGTCATCACTTGTGCTTGTTTCAAGCTCGGCTATATCTCTTGACTTGCTCAAAGGCGCACTTTTTCCTAAAATGAAAAAGGAACTGGTAATGGTTATTATGAGGGTGTTATGTGCAATATTTGTGATTCTTTCGCTTGTTGTTGCGCTGACACCTAATGCTATACTTACACTTATGTCATTTTCATGGGGGACAATAGCAGGCGCTTTTCTTTCACCGTTCGTTTACGGGCTGTACTGGAAGGGTACAACAAAGTTTGGCGCCTGGGCAGGCTTCATAAGCGGTTTTGGCTGCTCTATCGGCGGAACGCTTATATACGGTATGAATCCTCAGTACGCACCTAATATCGGAGCTGTTTCCATGCTCGTTTCACTTGTTGTAGTGCCTGTAGCAAGCCTTGTATCAGCAAAATTAACTGAAAGGAATGTAGACAAAGTATACAGCAAAAAACTTATTAAAGCTGAAGCTGATATTTAGTTTATGAAGCTTGCAAATATATCAGGCCATAAATTCAGGGTGTGTCTCCCTTTACCTTTGCCACTTTTTTATGTTACAATCTAGAAATAGGTTCAATTTAACGATAGATGTAGT
>JAMOAC010000155.1 GCA_023621975.1 Bacillota bacterium
TCCTTATCTTTCATCTCTACCGTCCTTCCAGTTCCGTCAACTTAGTTGGCTCCTTATATATGAAAATAAGATAATAAGCCAAAAGTATCGTCCCTATCGTAATAAATATATCTGCAACGTTAAATACCGGGAACATGTAGCTCCAGAAGTAAAACTGCAGGAAATCCACCACCGCTCCCTCAGCAATCCTGTCTATCAAATTGCCTACTGCCCCTCCGAGAATGAAGGACAGGGACAAGCTGAAAATTCCGTTTTTGGACTTAAGAAGTAAATATATTATTACTATAGAAGCCAATATGGTCAATACAATAAAAAAATACCTTCCGTTTTGAAACATTGACCATGCAGCACCCTTGTTTCTTATGTATGTAATATAGAAAAAGTCCCGGATTATCTCTATCGCTTCACCCATATCAATATTTTTAACTATGATAAATTTTGTAGCCTGATCCAATGCAACTATTAAAATCACTATTATAGCCCAAATCATTTATCAACTCTCCCATATTTTTATAATATTACTTTGCCAAATCACTCTTCAGTTATATACCACTGTGTTATTTCATTATACCTGTCCCAAATATAAGGTTCTATAGATCCTCTAATAGTTTTTCTGTACATTACTGCATTATTTAGGAAATATAGTCCCAGGTAGGGCACATCTTCCGTTATTATGCCTTTCATATTGATGAATAATGCTTTTTTTCTGTCATTGTCAGCTTCGCTGAATATTTTTCTAATATAATCATCAACTTTCTGATTGTTATAACCTGATATGTTTCTTGCTCCGGAATATCCTTCCGAAGGAGTGAAACTAAAATAAGGAGTTGCATAAAGAAACGAAATATCAGGTATCTGCGGGACTGTACATCCCATTAATGCCATATCATATTCACCGGCTTCAATTTTTTCAAACATTTCATCCCACTTCAGCGAAACAACTGTTACCTCTATGCCAATATCCTTCAGTTGCCGCGCTATTTCTTCAGCAACAGATTTTCTTGACACGTTTTCATCATTAACAAGAAGTTCAAAGGATAGATATTCTCTTCTTCCGTTAATCCTTTTACTCCACTTTCCCTTATCTTCGTTCCATCCATTTTGGGAAAGTATTTCCCTGGCCTTGACGAGGTCAACTTCGTAGGAATAAACATTTGTGTCGTTAAGCCATGAATCAGGCAGCACAGGTATTTCAGAAACTATACCCCTTCCTGGAAGTATGCTGTTTATAATTTTATTTCTGTCTATTGAATATGCAATTGCCTGGCGCACTGCCTTATCACTCAGTACATTATCTACGGTATTAAATGCAATAAATTCAAAATCCCTTGAAGTATACGTTTTTAGGGAAGAATGCACACTGCCCCTGTATCTTTCAAGGTCTGCAAAATCGATAAAAGCAACATCAATTTCCCTTATATTAAAAGCGTTCAGCGCATCTTCAGGGCTTTCATAAATATTGATATCAATATTTGCAATATAAGGCGGCTTCAGCGAATCTTCAGCTTTTGACAAAGCATTCCACCAGTCATCGTTTGCTACAAGGTGTATTTTATCTTCTTCAACCGATGCAAACCTGTACGGGCCCGTTCCGGGAGGCAATGTACCGGAAGGAGCATTACCATCTTCATATTTTTCAAAATAGTGCCTGGGTATTATGGGAAATGTCATTAATTCCGCCTGAAATGAATTAGGCTTTCCTATTACAATTCTGAAATTATTCCTGTCGATTGCTCCAAAACTTTTAACTCCCTGCAAATTGCCCTTATATACGGAACCGTTCTTTCCGTTTAATATCTCATTGACAGTAAATTCAACATCTTCAGCAGTCAATGGCATGCCGTCGTGCCACCTTACATCATCTCTTATATGGAATGTCCAAACCAATCCGTCCTGTGAGACGCTCCACTTATCTGCCAGAACGGGCAGCGGCTTTTGATTTTTTTGAAGCTTGACAAGGCTCTCGAATACAAGCCCTGAGAAACTCTGAACAAAAGCATTTTTAGTATAAACAGGATTGAATGTATCGGGCCTGGTGGTAAAAAGGTTCAGAGTTCCGCCCCTGGTTACCCCCCTGTCTATCACGTTGTCACTAATATAAATATTCATGTTTATATTTTGCTCCTGCCCATCTTGATACTTAACGGCAGTACTGCATGAAGTCAAAACTGTACAGGCAGTAAAAAGCATTATGGTTAATAATACTCTTTTCAATGCCATACTCCTTTTAACAGTTTGCTTTTCTGACAACTCTACATTAACTACATTATTGCAGAAAGACTTCCAGTTTTTCCTTTATCGCCTCTATGAGAAAAGAATAAATCATTGCAACATTTTGTGCAAATATTGCTTACCTCTATATTTTCTTCCTTAACACCCGAATTCATCAACGTCTTTTTTACAATACCCTTCAAATCAATATACCATTTTTCCCCGTCGTGCTTGCTGATAAAACATTTGCTCCACGGAATCTCCTTCGTAAATTCTTCAACAACTTCATACCCTACCTCAAAGCAGCATTTTCCTATAGAGGGGCCTATAACCGCCTTCATATCACAAGGCCTGCTGCCGTATTCCTCATGCAATTTTTCAACCATTTCGCGGGCAATTTCCTTCACTGTCCCTCTCCATCCGGAATGTGCAAGGCCTATTGCAATCCTACCGGTATCAAATATGTATACGGGTACACAATCCGCATAGAACGTCACAAGAGCAACGTTCCTTTTATCGGTTATCAGGCCGTCAAACCCTTTTATATCACTTTCCTTCAAAATTCCTTTTCCCCTGTCACGCTCACCGACTGTTTTTATCCTTTTATCATGAACCTGATCGGACAAAACCAAATCTTCCATGCTAATGTCAAGGGCATCGCATACCCTCCTGAAATTCTCAATTACATTTTCCCTGCTGTCTTTTCTTTTAAATCCAAGATTCAGCGATTTGCACTCTCCTGTACTTACTCCGCCTATTCTCGTTGTAAAGCAGTGCACAAGTATGTCGCCATACGGTTCAAATATTTTAAACTTTAAAAGCTTTACTCCGTTCCTGTCAAAAAACAACACCGGAAAAGTTGCCCTCCGAATTGAAAATTTACGACTCTTGCTTACTAAATAATATTACCATAAAAATAAAAAAAAAGCATATAAATGCTTTAAATGTTAAATAATTTTTTCTCTATTTTTTTCTCTGGTTGTTATTTTATTTCCTTGGCTCAACAATTAACTTAATGGCTGTCCTTTCCTCGCCATCAATCTGTATATCGGTGAATGCCGGTATACAGATCAGCTCAATACCTGACGGAGCAACAAATCCTCTGGCAATGGCAACCGCCTTGACAGCCTGGTTTATGGCACCGGCTCCTATTGCCTGAATCTCGGCCGATCCTCTTTCTCTAATCACTCCTGCTAGTGCCCCTGCAATAGAATTTGGACTGGATTTTGCTGAGACTTTTAATACATCCATAAAGATATACCCCCTAACACATTATCCCTAACACATTTTCAATGTTATTATTCTACACAAAATTATAAATTCCTCTTTTTTAGTTAAAATTTAGAAGTTAAATAAGGCTAAATTTTAATTATCCAAAATGTGAGATATTCTTCTTATGCTCAGGGATTTACCGCTAACTTCATCAATTTCCAGAAGAACGGCATTAAATTGTATTCTGCCTTTTGCTATCTCAAATCTTGCAGGCATTTGTGTCAGGAATTTTTCAATTATGATGTCCCTGTTTACCCCAAGTACTCCGTCATAGGGCCCAGTCATACCCACATCCGATATAAATGCCGTACCGCAGGGTAGTATTCTCTCATCTGCTGTCTGCACATGAGTATGCGTACCCAGCACACAGCTTACCCTCCCATCGAGGTACCAGGCAAGGGCACATTTTTCGGAAGTGGCTTCAGCATGCATGTCTACAATTATTACCTTTACAAAATTCTTTAAATACTCTATTTCCCTATCTACAGATTTGAAAGGGCAGTCAATAATGTCCATATAGATTCTTCCCATCACATTTATAACACCTATTTTGCCCCTTTCCCCTTCAAATACTGTTGAGCCTTTACCGGGTATACCTTTAGGATAATTTACCGGCCTGACTATTCTTTGATCCGAATCAATAAAGTTGTATACTTCTCTTTTGGACCATGTATGATTACCCAGGGTTATAACATCAACACCGGCTTTATAAAGTTCCTGCGCCACAACATATGTTATGCCGCTTCCCCCGGCAGCATTTTCTCCGTTGGCAATACAAAAATCAAAGTTCTCCTCTTTTTTGATCAAGCCAATCATTTCCTTGACAGCTCTTCTGCCCGGGTTTCCAACAATATCTCCAATAAACAATACCTTCAAAACGATATCTCCTGTTCTAATTAAATTATTATCTATACTAACACAAAAAGCGTGAAAATTCACGCTTTTTATGTCATGGTTATTTGTTATCGATCCTAATCATAATTTATTCATTTTATCAAAACTTATTAAT
>JAMOAC010000357.1 GCA_023621975.1 Bacillota bacterium
AACGATAGGAATTCTCTTCGGAGGGGAAAGCGGCTTGAATGACAGGCTGACTGCTGCTGAGAATATTGCGTATTTTGCCGAGCTGAATGACATGGACAGAAAAAGCATAAAGGAAAGAATCAGCTTCCTTGCAAAGTCCTTTGGAATGGAGGAGTACATAAACAAAAGGGCATCGAAACTATCCAAGGGAATGAAGCAGAAAGTTGCTTTTGCAAGGGCAATCGTACATAATCCTGACATAATGCTTTTTGATGAACCGACATCCGGGCTTGATGTAGGCGCAATAAGGGATGTACACGATTTCATACTTGAATGCAAAAGGCAGGGGAAGACAATTGTTTTGTCAAGCCATTCCATGAGCGAAGTTGAAAAGCTCTGCGACAAGATCGGGATAATACACAAGGGCAAACTGAAAGATACCGGCAGTGTGGAAGAACTGAAGAAAAAATATGAAAACGACAGCCTTGAGGAAATATTCATAAGATTGGTGGGTGATTCGAATGAAGGCTAGGCATGTATGGATTGTGTTCAAGAAAGAGGTCAAGGATATAATCCGGGATAAGAGAACGATTTTAACGAATATAATTATTCCGATGATTCTTATACCTCTTATAAATATATTGGTTGGCGGCGGAGTGGAAAAGATGCAGAGGGATTTTGAAGAAAATATAACCGTCACTCTGTCCGAAACTTCCAGAACCGATGAAATAAAGAGCCTTGTGGAAAGTGAAATATTAAAAGACAAACCTAATATAAGGCTTGTTGATACCGACAACCCCATTGAGGCAGTGCGGAACAACGAAGTAAGGCTTGTACTGGATTTTGAAAGCGACTATAAGCAGAAGCTCACGGAAGAAAAGCCGTTTGTGATAAAGCTTATGTATGACAAATCAAATACCAAGTCGGAAGCTGCAGTGAGCATAGTATCCCAGGCGATAAACGAGTTCAATATGCGTATGGTTGCGCAAAGACTTATCCAAAGGAATATTGACCTGGAAATTCTTGAGCCAGCAAGGGTGCAGACGGAGAATGTTGCAGAAGAAGGCCAGGGCGGCAACATGGTGCTGATGATGACACTTCCGATGCTGATAGGCATGCTTGTAGTAATAGGCGGCATACCTGCAGCTACGGACCTTGTTGCAGGGGAAAAGGAGAGAAATACCTTCGAACCACTGCTTACAACGAAGGCTGACAGAGCTTCAATCCTGTTAGGCAAATACCTTACGGTTACATTATTTTCATTTGTTAGCATTGTTGCAATTGGAATGGGATTTGTCATAGGATATCTGATTAATCCAAATTCCCTGACAATGGGTACCGGCGAGCAGATTACGGGTGCTAACATACCGCCGCTTGCGTTGATTTTATCCATTCTTATAACTATTGTGCTGGGCATGACCTTTGCAGGCATTCAGATAGCATTGAGCGCTTATGCAAGATCTTTCAAGGAAGCTCAGACATATTTGTCCTTCCTGATTTTTGCGGCAATGATACCTGCCTATGCAACAATGTTTACGCAGCCTGCTGACATTAAAATGTATGTTTTCCTGATACCCATATTGAATACAATATCTGTTTTCAAGATGTTACTGGGAGGAATTATTAATTACACCGCCCTTATCGTAGCACTGGTGTCGTCAATTGTATACCTGGTTGTAGCTTTGTTGTTTACAGCCTCGATGTTCAATAAGGAGTCAGTACTTTTCAGAAGCTAACGCGTGATGGCATGACGCGGTAACAGGCAGATGGCTCCTTGTCACCTTGGCGATAAGGAACCATTTCCTGTCCCGGAATGATGACAGGGGACGGTTTCCTGTCACACCGTCCCCTGTCACACATCAATGTTGTTACACTGTACCCTTTTTGCAACGCGCCTGCAGGCATACAACGTGTTTCTGCATGTCACTCTACCGTCACACAGCTGAACACCTGTATGCCATTTCCCTTTCCGAATTCAGTCAGGCCTTCGCCTGTTGTGGCAGTTATACCAACACAATTTTCATCTATTCCAAGAAGTTTTGCAATACTGCTTCGCATTTCAGGTATTTTAGGTGTTATTTTAGGAGTAAGGCATTCGATTGATATTGACACATGTACTATTTTATGCCCGTTCAAATATTTGAGAGCTTCTGCCAGATATGCACGGCTGTCCTTTATACCCTGCTTAAGGCACATGTCATCGCTTATCTTCCCAAGTATGTTGACACACGTCACGCCGGAAATTGCATTGGTAATGGAATGAAGCACAACATCGGCATCGCTGTTTCCCAAAAGGGGGGGATGCCCTTCAAATACGACGCCGCCCAGTACAAGTTTCTTTTCTTTATTATCAAAGTCAAATCTGTGACTGTCTTGTCCTATACCTACTTTCATGGCATATCACTCCGTTTCTTTAAAGGGGCTTCACAAAGTTATTACAATCCAATAGTAACATTGTTGCTTTTTTTCATCAAGGCATGTGACGAAGAGTGACAGTGTCAGTGAGTGTGACAGGATACGCCTCCTTGCCGCCAAAGTGATAATGAATCGTCCCTTGTCATATACCTATCATATTAATGTTGACACAGCCTGTGGGGTATATTATATTTATATTAACTTGATAAAAAATACTTAATAATAAAGCCAATTGTCGATGATTGGAATGCGAAAAGCCTGAACCGAAGAGAGGGGACTATGTGGTGCGAAGTTCCCGGTTTGAAAGCTTTTCTTCCCACCCATGAGATGCTGCTGATGAGGCAGCCGGTTGAGCACCGTTAAATGCTCATATGAGTTGGGCAATCTGAAGAAAAAGGCCAAGAGCAGTCTTGTTTAAATAAGTGAAATGAAAGCTTGTTGACGGTTTATCATGGCTGCTTATTACCGGTTGGTTATGCCTGGACAATAGATTGCCAATGTGGGTGGTACCGCGGGAAAATACATCCGTCCCTTGTTATATTGCAGGGTGACGGATTTTTTATACATCAATTTTGAATAAATTGAAAATTTAAATAACTAAAAAATATGAAAAATATATAGGGATAGGAAAGGTGGCAAATTATGAGAGTTTCACAGATGTTTATGCCTACACTCAGGGAAGTTCCTGCAGAAGCTGAAATCCCAAGCCATCAGCTGATGTTGAGAGCAGGGCTTATGAGAAAACTGGCATCGGGTATTTATTCATTTCTGCCCCTGGGATACAGGACTTTCAGGAAGATAGAGCAGATTATCAGGGAGGAAATGGACAGGGCAGGAGCCCAGGAATTGATCATGTCAGCGTTGCTTCCTGCTGAAGTGTACCAGGCTTCAGGAAGGTGGGAAGTTTTCGGACCTGAAATGTTCAGGTTGAAGGACAGGAATTCAAGGGATTTCTGCCTCGGGCCGACTCATGAAGAAGTATTTACAGAGCTTGTAAGGAATGAAATAAGATCATACAGATCTCTCCCATTAACCCTTTACCAGATACAGACAAAATACAGGGATGAGAGAAGGCCGCGCTTTGGAGTAATGCGTTCAAGGGAATTCGTGATGAAAGATGCCTACAGCTTTGACAGGGACGAAGCAGGGCTTGATATTTCCTACAGGAAAATGCATGAAGCTTATTGCAGGATCTTTGACCGCTGCGGGCTCAATTACATGGTGGTGGAAGCTGATTCCGGAGCAATGGGAGGATCGGGTTCCCAGGAGTTTATGGTAAAATCCAGCGTCGGCGAATCTGTGATAGCATACTGTGAAGCCTGCGGATACGCGGCCAATGAAGAAAAGGCAGAATGTGTGCCTGAAGCATGCTGCAAGGAAGACAGCTGCTGCAGCGAGCTTCCCCTTGAGAAAGTTGCAACTCCCGACGTTAAGACTATTGAGGAGCTTGTAGGCTTCTTCAACTGTTCACCAAAAGAGTTTGCAAAAACGTTGATCTATAAGGCTGATGACAGGATTGTTGCAGTAATGGTCAGGGGAGACAGGGACGTAAATGAGACCAAGCTGCAGAATTATTTGAAGTGCCTGGAGCTTGAGCTGGCCGATGAGGAGACGGTAGAAAAAGTGACCGGCGCGGCTGTCGGCTTTGCAGGTCCCATAGGGCTTAACCCTGAACTGAAAGTAGAGCTGATCGTAGACCCCGAAGTAACTTTAATGAAGAATTTCATTGTAGGAGCAAATGAAACGGGATACCATTATAAAAATGTAAATTATGAAAGAGATTTTAAGGCTTCGGCAGTTAAAGACATGAGAAACATAGTAGAAGGTGATAAATGCCCAAGATGCGGGGACATTATAAAGCTTACCCGCGGAATAGAAGTAGGGCATATTTTCAAGCTGGGTACAAAATACAGCAAGGCTCTGAACTGTGTATACCTTGATGAACAGGGAAAAGAACTGCCGATGGTTATGGGATGCTACGGAATTGGAGTAAACAGGACAATGGCTGCCATAATTGAGCAAAACTACGATGAGAACGGAATTATATGGCCTATAGCCGTTGCTCCTTATCATGT
>JAMOAC010000417.1 GCA_023621975.1 Bacillota bacterium
GCATATTCAGCAAAAGCGCCGGTTCAAGGCCGAGCTCCCTGATGGCATGCGAATAACCCGGTTCATATGACGCATGTGAGGGTATCATGTATTCAACGGCAAATTCAGACAACCTTGCCGCTACAAGGGCAGCCACTGCAGAAATGAACCCGTCTATTACTACCGGCAGCTTATAGTATGCAGCTCCAAGAAATGCCCCTGCCATGGCGGCAATATCAAATCCTCCCACCTTGGAAACAACGTCAATTGGGTCGTCCGGATTTGGTTTATGCATTTCCAATGCTGTTTTTATAATCTGCTTTTTCTTTTCGTAACCTTCCTTACTAAGCCCGGCTCCTTTTCCAACCGTCAAATCAACATCAATACCCGTTAGACCGCATAAAACAGCACTGCTTGTGGTTGTATTGCCAATGCCCATTTCACCGATGCCTATTATCTTGTATCCTTTCCTGCAGGCCTCCCCGGCCATTTCAATGCCTACAAGCATGGCGGTTACCGCTTCTTCCCTCGTCATTGCAGGTTGTTTTGCCAAATTCGACGTGGACTTTCTAATCTTCCTGTTAATGATGTCCGGGTGGTTTAATTCTGCGTTCACACCCACGTCTACAACCATCAGGTCCGAATTGAATTGCTTAGCCAATACGGCCACCCCGGTAATGCCGCGGGTAAAGTTTATAGTCTGGGCATATGTAACCGACTGGGGCGCGGACGCAACTCCTTCCTCAACAACGCCGTTATCCGAGCACATTATGATAACACAACGCTTGTCAACGGTATTATAAATCTGCCCCGTTATTCCCGCAAGTTTTGCCGCAATGTCTTCAAGCTTTCCAAGGCTTCCCGGAGGCTTTACAAGGCTGTCGAGCCTCTCCCTGGCAGCAGCTACAGCGTCCTGGTTTATACCGGTTATGCCGGCAATGTACTTTTCCAGTTCCTTTTCACCTTTGTACATACTTTCACTCCTAGCAATTTATTAATAATTAAACCTCACAAAAATATAAATTAAATCTCTCATTAATTAAACCCGGAAAACCTTCACAGAAATGCTGCCTGCAACGAAATATCTGCAATAAGCTTTAGAATACCTCAAAATCCTGTTTAGTATTCTTTAGACATATGCATAAATTTCTTCTGCAATAAATTTTTCTGTAATAAAAAAACTCCGGTCACAAAACCGAAGTGTCTTAAAAGCCTGTTAAAATTTATAATTGCACCGTTTATAAAATGTACCCGTGTATGTGTACAAACAATACCTGATGCAATTAATAAATTTTACTAAGACTACACACTTCATACTCTGTGAAGGTATAGTTCACCTCCGTCTGAAACAGACGGAACAAATGCTGGCAGGTTTTCCGGCTCAGACATCATCACGCTCTTTCACCTTCCCAGGCTTTTCACCTCGAGGCTCTTTGCCTTCCCAGGCTTTAAGCCAAGTGGCATTTCGAAAGGCGCTACGTCATTACGGCGGCAGGACCGCTCAGGATTTTAACCTGATTCCCTTTTACCGCACAATGTCATTCTGTTGTACAATCACATTTTTATCATACAGTGACATTGCTCATACAATGGCATTGCGCGCACCAGCATTTCGATATTCAGTTTTTATAATAAATCAATTATACCATTATTTAATTATAAATTATACTTAAACTTATATTTACTTATATTTTATTTAAAATTATATCATCACTTAATAAAAAAATGTTGTACTTTTTTAATATTTTTGTGATTAATTTACGATACTACGTTAATAACATAAATTATGACATTACGATAACGCAAAAAGTTATTGTAATGCCAAAAATCACCATAATATCATAAATTATTGTAATATCATAAAATATTATAATATCATAAACTATCGTAACTTCATAAATTACGATAATCTCATAAATCACTATAATCTAATCCATTCTATATTTCGGCATAGGCCTTGCCGGTTTGAAGCACTCGGTTTTCAAGTGTACCGTCTCGGTACCCGTTTCACTGCAGACATCCTCAAGAACGCTCTCAACCAGCGGCTTAAGAGTCTCAGGATCCGTATTTACCCTTGCATTTATAATCAAATTAAACTGATCCGCCTCTTTTTCCATGGTCCTGTTAAAATCAATCTCATCATATATGCTGGTTATACTTGCCTTCACCCAATCGTCCTGGGCAATTCCGTAAATTTTCAGATGAGCGATTTCACGGTTCATTTCCTTAAGTTTTGCACTTACTTTGCCCATAAGTTTTTCAACAAAGCCGTTAACATTTATGGATTTTCCTGCTTTGAGCAGCGCAGAACTGTTCAACCATCCAAGGTATTCCTCCGCCAGCGCATAAGTATCATAGTCAATGTCAAGAGAACTGCCCGGCATTGCTTCCCTTCCCATAACAACCTGTACCCACTCTTCTATTCCTGTACCGTTTTTGGCGGATACAACCAACACGTCCGTACCTTTGAATTCTTCTTTCAAAAACTCGGTTATTGCCCGGATTTCTCCCTCTTTAAGCGTATCAGCCTTGTTAAGGACAATTATGTCGGCTTCCTCCATTTGTTTTCTGAAAAGGTAATTGATTTCATTGGGGAACGGAGAGCCTTCCTTTTCCATCATAAGCCTCTTTACCCTTTTAGGGTCTGCCACGATAGACAGCGGCCTCAAGACAAACTGATTTACATAGTTATGCATGAGAGGCTTGTATAATGTAGCTATAAGGTCGGTGCAGCTTCCCACCGGCTCGGCAAGGATTACGTCAGGCATTTCGCTTTCCGCCAATTCATTTACCTTGTTTGTAAACTCATCAAAATTGCAGCAGAAACATCCCCCCGTAACTTCAAGAACGGGCAGGCCTTCCTTTGCAAGAAAATTTGTATCCACCAAATCACTGCCCTGATCATTGGTCACAATACCAATTTTCTTACCGCTCTTAAGAAGATGCTTTGCTATGCTTAAAATAGACGTAGTCTTTCCGGCTCCAAGGAAACCTCCGACAATAACAAGATTGGTTCTTGCCATGTTATCCTTCCTCCATTTGTATTATTGCATCAAGCTGACGCTTTGTTATCAACGAACCTGCCGTTATCTGTTCATTATTAATGAGAACGGCTGGAAATTTTTCAACCTCCAGCCCCTCAATCTGTTTAGCTTCTTTTATATGCTCCAGTTCAACAAATTTAACTTCAACGTCGCTATATTCCTTTTGAACTTTTTCAAGCACTTCCTTAATTAATCCATAAGTAATGTGGCAGGACGTACATGGGTTTTTAAGAGATACCAGCGTTATTGTTATTTTTCCCATTATACTCTTTTTTCACCCCTTAACCGGGATTAACTGCCATTATTATTTTGCTGCTTTTAAGTCAACCGCTTCCTTGATGCTCTTTTTCAGCTGCTCAACATCGGGTATTATGCTGACATACTTAATTTCACCGTCGATACAGATTGTCGGAACATTTTTTACTCCCAACTTGAGCATATAAGCAACTGCTTCCTTAAACTTGATCTTGTGCTCCCTGTATACCACCTTGTCCCCAAAGTCTGCACAAGCCTCTTTAACAGCTTCCATCATATACTGGCACGGTGCGCAGGATTCAGAGTCGAGTGTTATTACGTCTATTATAACCTGTTTTTCGTTCTTGTAATCAGGCAATTCTACTTCAATTCCTTCAAGAACGTTTGTACTTTCCATAAATTCTGCAACTTCGCCATGTACATAGCTGCTTATTGCTTTTACGTTCTCAGGCGGAGTAGCAAAAGGCATGTCGCATCCGGGTGAAAGAATATAACCTTTCTTGCCGCCTATAGACATACAGTTTTCAGCATCTGCAATATTGTCTGCAGGCGTACCGAAAAGCATGGTAACTGTCAGCTTTATGTTTCCGCCGAATGAAACGCCGTATTTGCTGCAAACTTCTTTTACGTATTCAAGTGGTATATTTTCATCGATGGATATATTATCAGGCCCGCATTTACACATTTCTTCAATATTGTTTTTTGCATTACCGCATACAAAGAAGGAACATCCTTTGCCCCTGGACCTTACATAATCAAATATGGGTTTTGCATAAGGAGATACAAATTCCGCAAAATTATCCGGTGAAATCTGTGAAGTCATGGGGTCTACAACGGCTATAATGTCCACGCCGGCATCAATATACATTTTGGAAGTGTTCAAACATACGTCCCTGCAGAATTCCATCAATTTATGAACACTTTCAGGTTCATCAATCATTTCATAGAATATTTCCGTTCCCCTGAGATGAAGAGCCAGTGTAAACGGACCTGTAATCAGTCCATACAATGCAATTTTATCTCCAAGGGCTTTGCATATTCTTTTGGTTGCATCAAGTACAATCGGGAATCTTCCGTCATTTTCACCGGGTATTTTTAAATCCTCAAGTTTTTTCCCTTCTTCAAGAGGATGTGTTGCAACAGAAGGCGGATTGGTATCTGCATATTTCAGTTCACAGCCCATGGCTT
>JAMOAC010000274.1 GCA_023621975.1 Bacillota bacterium
GATTCAGGTTATATACCAGGATTTATCTATATTTCCTAATCTGACAGTTCGGGAAAACCTGGCAATTAACTCAGAAATTGCCGGTAAATATAAACTAGTTAATCGAAAGAGGATGGATCAAACAGCCAAGGAATCATTATGTAAAATTGGGCATAAAATTGATCTTGACGCTAAAATGGGAGATTTAAGCATAGCCGACAAGCAGCTGATTGCTATTTGCCGGGCTTTGCTATTTAATGCGAAATTAATCATAATGGACGAGCCGACTACTTCATTAACCAAAAAAGAAGTTAATGCACTCTTTGATACAGTGCGTAAGCTTCGAGACAGCGGTATCGCCATTATGTTTATAAGCCATAAGCTGGAAGAAATATATGAAATCGCAGATGAAGTGACTATATTACGGAATGGCAAAAATGTATTTTATGGCACACCTGAAGAAATCAGTCTGGAAGATTTTATGTATTACATGACTGGCCGCAGAATTACAGGCGAGCGGTTTGTTCCAAAGAATATAAGCGACAAGCCGGTGTTGGAAATAAGGAACCTTTCATTAAAAGGTGCATATAATGACGTTTCTTTGGAGCTTCATAAGGGAGAAATACTGGGCATAACCGGATTATTGGGTTCTGGTCGTACTGAATTGGCTTTATCCTTATTTGGGATACTAAAGCCGGACAAAGGCAAGATTTTGCTTCATGGGAAAGAAGTCAGCATTTCTTCTCCAATTGAAGCTCAAAAGCACAAAATTGGATATGTTCCGGAAGATCGACTGACTGAGGGGTTGTGTCTCCAACAACCAATAGCTGATAATATAGTGCTTTCATCACTCGATCGTTTATCAAATAAATTTGGTTTAATTAAAGAAGAAGATATTTTGAAAGAAGCCGACAAATGGGTAGAAAAGTTTTCTATTGTTACTGACGATGTATGTAAGAACGTTTCGACACTATCAGGCGGCAATCAGCAAAAAATTGTTTTATCAAAGTGGCTGAGCACTGACCTTGATGTTTTAATACTTAACGGCCCGACAGTAGGTGTCGACGTCGGTGCTAAGGAAGATATTCATTATTTACTTCATGATCTGGCAAATGAGGGTATGGCTATTATTATAATTTCAGACGACCTTTTGGAAGTAGTCAACAATTGCAGCCGCGTAATAGTTATGAAGGAAGGCCGGATAGTTGGCGAAATGGAAGGGGAGGCCATCAGTAATCAAGCTATTCTTGAGATCATAGGATAAGGGGAAAGATACTTATGGAAATAAATAAGAGACTTCATCGTATGACACGTAAAACTGAATTTTATATTTTTCTAGTATTGATTGCTGCATGTATTTTAATACAGATTATGTCAGGCGGTCAGCTTTTTGAGCCCAATTCTATTGTAGATATTGCACGTTCCATGATAGTTATCGGAATGTTTGCCTTGATTAATTTAGCTGTGGTTATTTCTGGGGGTTTCGATTTGTCATTTCCTACACTTGCATCTTTGTCGTACTGTACTGCTACAAATATTTGCCTTGCTTTTGGTTGGTGCCAGGAAAACGCATGGATGGGTTTTATTCTGTCAGGTATATTTGGCCTATTGCTGGGCATGGTTAATGGAATTATTATTTCCAGATTCAAGCTTAATACAATGCTGGTTACATTGGGTACACAGACTTTGTTTCTTAGTATAAGTATAGGTCTGTTGGAACAACCGGAAATAACTTCCACACTGCCCTTGGGGCTCAGATATTTTGGTGAATCGTACTTGTTTGAAGTATTCGGCTCAAGCGGCATGCGTTCTGTTTTTCCCACAGCTTTTCTGTTATTTTTAGGCTTGGCAATCATAGTATGGTTTGTGCTTAATCATACCATGTTTGGCCGGTCATTATATGCGATTGGCGGAAACGAAATATCGGCAGAGCGTGCTGGAATAAATGTTAAAAGGGTAAAGTTCTGGTTATATGCTTTTGTTGGATGTGCAGCCGGTATTACAGGCATGACACGGGTATGCTTGGCCAGACAGGCTATCCCTAAAGCATTGGTAGGCTGGGAAATGACTGTTATACCAGCAGTAATCTTAGGAGGTGCCAGCATTTACGGCGGCGAAGGCAGCGTATTTGGTACGTTGACGGCTGTAGGGCTTATTACCATGATATCAAACAGCCTGCTTCTGATAGGTATAGATTCTTATTGGCAGGAATTCTTTAATGGTATTGTTATTCTGATTGGTGTAACAGTATCTGCTCTGCAGGCAAGACGTCGTAGAATATAAATGGAGGATGTTGACATGAGAAGGAGTATAAATCTAAAACTGGATACCTACACATACCTTCTGCTGGGTTTTTTAGTCGTTATTTTGCTATTGTTTACCATAACCAGGCCAACAATGCTATGGAAGCTTGAATCCTGGCAGTCTATGGCTATGCAGATGCCGGAGTATGGTGTGATGACACTCGGTGTTATGCTCTGTTTCATTGCAGGTTGTATCGATGTTTCATTTGTTGCTTTGGGTGATCTGGCATCTATATTCGGTGTTATGTTTATTATTAAAATGACAGCAGACAATGCAAGCACCGGTAATGTCGTGCTGGCTATAATTGGAGGAATTTTAATTGCTCTGGCTACAGGAATAGTAGGAGGTTTAATAAACGGAAATTTAATAACCCGGCTGGGGATACCTCCTATTCTTGCAACTTTAGCAACGCAAATGGTGTATAGAGGTCTTGCCATTGCACTTACCAGAGGTGATGCAGTAACAGGTTTGCCTCCGCTGTACAGTGAAATTGGACATAAGTATCTGTTTGGTTTTTTGCCGGTTCCAATGCTGGTTTTTATAATTGTATTTTTGTTCTGTGCCTTCTTGCTAAACTATACAACGTTTGGAAAGAAGCTTTATATGATCGGATCCAATCCGAAAGCTACAAGATTTAGTGCTATAAACAATACAAGAATAATTAATACAACATTTGTTATAAATGGCATGATTGGGGTTATTGGTGCGCTGCTCATGGTTTCTACCTATAATTCTGCAAAGGCCGATTACGGATCCTCATATATAATGCGCTGTATATTGATTTTAGTGCTTGCAGGCGTATTGCCTACCGGCGGTGTGGGTAAAATTTCAAACGTGCTCATATCAATTATAATAATTCAGATTATTTCTTCCTGCGTAAATATGTTCTCTCAGCTGAACACCTATTACAGCAGCTTGTTCTCATCTGTTCTTTTGCTTGTTACGCTTATGCTGACAAGCCGCCTATTAGGTGAAGGTAAAATCCAAAGATTAAGAAAGAAGAAAGATATTCCAAAACCAGAAAACTAGCTTGTCAAAAATAAGAAGGGGAGATTAAAACATGAACAGCATAGAACGATTTTATGCTACAATTGAGCGTCGTCCGGTTGACCGGCCAGCATTATGGCTTGGCATGCCGACACCAAGTGCCGTGCCGGCCTTGTGTGAATATTTCGGGGTTAAGACGCTGGATGAGTTGAAAGCCACTTGCGGTGATGATTTTTATGCTATAGAGGTTCCATATAAATCACCGACCAGCACAGCTTTATATGCAGCATTCGACTGGTATATGAATGGCAGCAATGTTGATGTAGAGCATCGCACTTTAACAGCGGATGGATTCTTTGCTAATATTAACAGCATAGAAGAAGCGGAAGCAGCTGGTTTTCCCTGGCCTGATCCTGAACTTTATATCGACCCAGATGAATGCAGGCGGCTTGTAGATGAGGCACCTGAAGGAAAAGTTATAATTGGCATGGTATGGGCAGCGCATTTTCAGGACTTTTGTGCAGCCTTCGGTATGGAAAAAGCATTGATGAATATGGTAATTGCGCCGGAACTGGTACATTATGTAGATAATAAGATAGTTGATTTTTATTTGAAAGCATTAAAAATCTTCCTGGATGCCACAAAAGGAAAAATTCACGCTGTCCTTATTGGCGATGATGTAGGCAGCCAGCTTGGACCTATGATAAGTCCGGAATTGATAAAGGAATTTGTTATTCCCGGTGCAAAAAAATTTATTGATTTGATACACAGCTATAATGTTAAAGTAATATACCATTCTTGCGGTTCCATTGTTCCGATGATTCCAATGTTGATAGAAGCGGGTGTAGATGCCATTCATCCGATTCAGGCATTGGCTAAAGGCATGGATCCGGAGAACCTCAAAGAGAAATTTGGGGATAAGGTTTCATTCTGTGGCGGCGTTGATACACAAGAATTACTTCCGAAGGGAACTCAAGAAGATGTGAGAGAGTATGTAAGATACCTTAGATCCCTGTTCCCTACAGGACTAATAATATCTCCAAGCCATGAGGCTATTCAGACTGACGTACCACCGGCTAACATAAAAGCCATGATAGACGAAGCTAGGGAAATATATTAATCCCAAAATTACTGCCGGCAATTTTTTGCCGGCTGTTTTTTTGTGTTTAGCAACAAAAACTTATTTTTATGTT
>JAMOAC010000213.1 GCA_023621975.1 Bacillota bacterium
AAAGACACCATGGTTTATGCACTGGTTGACCGTGAACAAGTGCTGCGGGCAGAGAGTAAAGAACACATCAATAAATTTTACAATGGCTCTTTGAAACTTTTTTTAAGTACATTTCTTAAGAGGAAAAAGCTTACTGCTGATGACATTAATGAGCTGAAAAAAATAATAGAAGAATGTGAGGCTGAGGAATAACATGCTGGAGAATATGTTTTCAACCGTAATTAAAATGAGCGTTATGGCCTCAATAGCAGCTATAATGGTAATATTTCTTCGCCAACTGATAGGAAAAAAGCTGCCGAGAACTTTTAGTTATGCTGCATGGGCTATAGTGTTGATAAGACTGTTGGTCCCATTTTCAATGCAATCCGATTTAAGCCTTTTCAATATAGTGAACTCTCCCATCACAGCGATTGACACGGCAATGCGGACAGACAAGCTCCTGGGCATAAGTGCCTCCCAGAATGCAATTGATATTGAAGGCCAGGGTAAGGAAAATAAGGCAGGTATCACCAATGAAGCAGAGCCTGGAAAAGAAAAAAATATGAATGTAAAAAATGGCAATAATTTGGCCAATAGCGGCCTTGAGAGAAGTACATACACAAATGAAGTCGGCCTGTTCGGGGAAAAAGGGTTTATTTCTGTGATGTCCCGCATATGGGTGTCAGTTTTGCTGATTTTACTGTTTTCTTGCATATTTGCGTATTTAAAATTTATGGGAATACTTAAGACAGCAGTACTTTTTGATGATAACGGATTACTTGCGGAATGTTGCAGCAAACTTAAATTAAAACGGAAAGTAAACATATACGTTTCTGACAGAATAGATACGCCTGTTGTATCAGGTATTGCAAATGTGCGGATAATAATCCCTGCCTTTCTTGCCGGCAATTGCTCCAGCAAGGAACTTGAATATGTGATTATTCATGAGCTGGTTCATATAAAGCGCCATGACAATATTACCAAGCTGCTGGCCCTTCTGTCATTATGCATTCATTGGTTCAATCCGCTAATATGGATATGCTTTTCGTTATATCAAAAGGATATGGAGATGTCCTGTGATGCCAGGGTCTTAACAGCATATGAAAATGATATAAGAACTGAATACGCAAATTCGCTTTTAAACGTTGCGGCAAAGCAAAATGCGCTTCTGCACGGAGCTGTCCTTGCATTCGGGAAAAGCAATATAAAGAGCAGAATAAAGGGAATAATGAAGTTTAAAAAGAACAAAGTCGGGCTAGTGGTTTTTGCAGCTTTATTATTTGCCGTTTTTGCTTTTATACTTTTAACAAACGGAAAAAATGAAAGTATTTTTAGTAAAAGGTCTTTTGTAATAAATCCCGATAAATTAAACGACCTGTTGGAACACAGAAACAGGTATATTGGCAATGCAAGCAATGTAGGCAACTTACTTGACAAGCTGCCGTACGGCAGGAATAAGGAAGGCTTCGAGCTTGACACAAAGAGCAAGCCGTATGGAATTACTATAAATTACAGGCTGAATGGTATTGATGCATCAAGTGAAGACACGGATGCGCTGAATAATGTAAAGCCTACACTGCTTGATAATGCCCTCATACTGTTTTCGCTTATTGAAAATGTTGATATAGTCAAATTTAACATCCTGCCCTCCAATACAGTGGTCCAGTTTGAAAGGGCGCAGCTGCAAAAATATTTTGACAGGGAATTGTGGGAATATTCAAGCAGTGAAAAGGACTTTGAAAAATTCTTGCTGGATATATATTTTGAAATTTTTGTATACCCGGAAAAATACAGCCTGGATATGTCATCGGAACTGGGGATGCAGATTTCGATAGCATTGAATACAGAATATTATGATGCCGCCCACAGTATAAGTTATTTGACAGAGAACGGTTCCCTGCTTACAAGGAATGCTGACATAGGTAAAATTACTGATCACGGCAAATCATTGGATTTACCATTGGCATCATTGGAACCGGTATACTGGTCACCGCTTGATACGGATGAAGCTGTTGAAGAAAATATAATTACTATATCTGTAAAAAATAAAAAAGGCAACATTATTATAAGCAAGCATATCAGGGTAGAGAAAGAAGATGATAACATTTTTACAGTAAAACCGTCTTACGATATCAGTTATGATGGTGTCAAGCAGGATATTAGTGTACAATGAAGAATGAATCATCATAAATATTGAAGAATTTGATGAATTGACCCATGATTCCACAAAGGTTGCCAGGAGGTTCCAATAACCCGTTTCCATCAATAAAGTATGTACAACTTCAACAACGAACTGGCGGACAGCAGTTCATGACAATCAGCTTTAGCCAGTATTGGAGCTTTACAGCTCTATCTTTTTTTTTGTCCTTTCTCCCTGGGCCCTGAATTCTTTAGCAAATTTGCTTGCATTGGAGAGAGGCTGCGTGGCTTCGAAAGCGATGCAAGCGATGCAGCTGACCGAACCATAATGTAAAGGTTAAAGAAATACCGGCAAGATAGGATAAAAGTGGTCAACCGGCATCAATTCAGTCAACTCAGGTAATGTGTTGTACATTGCCTTGATAAAAGGTTATATTAAATTCATCCTTAAATAATATTTCTCCTGTTCCGGGTAAACCGTGGCTTTTGCTTCAAACTACCCGAGAGCTGGAACACTGCGGACTTCTCAAAATCCCAGGCAGGATATCCCGATAATGGTATTTACTTTGGCCCAATGGGACTATTTGCAAAAGGCGGAATTCAATGTTGGTGCTGTGCCTATAGGTCCAATGGAACCTGGCCGCAACAAGTGAAGAGATACTGAGGGGACCGACAAAAGAATAGACGGTTTGGGATGGCCTTGGAAAGGCTGTTTTGCAAAAGATTTTGAAAAGGCATAAAAACTAAAAATGAGTGGGGAGGAGAGACAAATCAATCATTTTTGAAAATTGCATAAAGAACGAAAGATTAAGATGGAATATTGGTGAACAAGAAATAATAGTATATAAGAACAGGGGTAGCATTAACTTACATGAAGTTCCATAAGCTTGCGTGAATCTCAGGGATAGGTAGAAAGGATTATTGTTGTAAAATATCGAATTTTAACTATATAATATTATGTAAAGAAGTGTTAAATCGCTAATTATTGTTCTAATTTATGATAAATGTAAGAAATAGTAGAATTTAAACTTATAAAATGAGAAAAAGCAAATAAAGGTATTGTTTTATTTAGTTTTTTATGCACTGGGATGGGGGAAAATGATTATTGTACTTGCTGTCAATGACTTTCATACTGACGGCAATATATCCGGCTTTTCAGTTAAGGATTTTGCAGAGGAACTTTCACGCAGGGGCCATAAGGTTAGAATAATTACATGTGGCGATAAGCTGGCAGGCAGAAAGAATCCGGGTAACAGTTTTGAAGTATTCCATGTATCAAAATTGAAGCGTACGTTTACAGGTTTGTTTTGCAGAAAGCGGTATACACCGTCTGCAGAATCAAGCCGCACCGTTATTGACAGGGCTGTATCAGGAGCAGATGTTGTACATATCTGCCGGCCTTCTACGCTTGGAAAAGCAGTATATAAAGCAGCCAAGCGGTCAGGTATTCCTGTTGTTGCAGGATTTTACACTCAGCCTGAAAACATAATACGCAGTAATGGGCTGGGCAGGTTTATTCCGACTGCGCATCTCATATACTTTCTGTGGCGATGGCTTTTCTACAGGAAATTTTCACATATCCATTGCCTGTCCAAATCTGTCGCTGCACAGCTTCGCACTCACGGATACAAAGCGTGGCTTCATGTCATATCAAATGAACAAGACTCCCTGGCACGTACCATGAGAAGAAAGGAAAGAAATTATTCATCTATATCCAAATCCAAAAAACAAACTAAAAATGAGTATGCCAAAGGCTGTCTGTTCAGATTGTTTTCCCGCTTGTTCCATACAGGTTTTGCCATACCTCTTTTGCAATTTTGGATGCGTGTTGTCCTGGGAGCCAGAATCCGAGGAAAAAGGAACCTCAGAGGGCTTAGCAGCGCAGTAACGGTATGCAACCATGTACATTTGCTGGACAGTGTTATGGTGGGTCTGGCACTGTTTCCGAGGAAAGCCACTTTCCCAACCTTTCAAAAAAATATAAGGTCTCTTTGGCCGGGGATAATGGTACGAATACTCGGTGGCGTGCCTGTTCCGGAAAACATCAGTGAAGTTAAAACATTTTTTGATGAAATGAAGTTTCTCTTGAGGAAAAACCATATAGTGCACATTTTTCCTGAAGGAGTATTGAGACCATATGATACCTGTTTGCAGAGTTTTAAGAAAGGTGCTTTTCATTTGGCTGCTCAGGCCCGTGTTCCAATTGTCCCGATGTTAATCACTTTTGAGCCGCCCAAAAGAATATATAGACTGATACGCAGAAAGCCGGTAATGACCCTTCATATAGAAAAACCTATTGAACCTCTTGATGCTGAACCTCAAACTGATGCGTTGCTTCGTATGAA
>JAMOAC010000454.1 GCA_023621975.1 Bacillota bacterium
GGTCTTTGAAGAATTTGGATACTCCGCCCAATGTATCCAAGCTCTTAAGTCCATCCCATTTTGTCAGGCTCAAAACCAATGAGGATATTATAGGTATAACGCTGAAAAATAACACTGCCGCTTATTTCGCCGGTAACATTCTTTGTCATAGTGATCTGCATTATCAATTCATTCCAACTGTTCCCACAGGTTATGGTCATGGTAAGAGATGCAGGACCTCATGGTGCAACCCAGGTTATGGTGGAACGGATATACAAGTATGCGTTCAAATACTTTAAGATGGGTTATTCGGCGGCTTTCTCATGGATTCTGTTTGTTATAATATTCAGCTTCACTCTGCTGCAACTTAAGCTGCAGGAAAGGTGGGTACACTATGAGAATTAAAGAGCTTTTAAAAAAACTGGCATTTTATTTTCTTGCCTCTGTTATTGCCGTGTTTATACTGCTGCCCTTTTTCTGGATGATAAGCACGTCGTTGAAAGATAAAGGAGCTTTGATGATAGTTCCTGTTCAATGGATACCGGAGGTTATAAGTTTTGAGGCTTACAAACAGGTGTTTACACTTTTCCCGTTTGAAAGAGCATTTTTCAACAGTGCTTTCGTATCGGTTTCGATAACCTGTATCACTGTTCTTTCAGCTTCAATGGCCGCCTATGCTTTTTCATACATTGATTTTAAGTTCAATGAAGGTCTTTTCAAGATCTACCTGGCAACCATGATGGTTCCGGCACAGGTGACAATTATACCAATGTTCATTGTTTTAAAACAATTGGACCTTATAAACACCTTCAGGGGGTTGATAGCTCCTTCCATATTCAATGCTTTTGCTACTTTCATGCTGAGACAACAAATGAAAACAATAGCCAAAGATTATATCGACGCTGCTGTTATTGACGGCGCTTCACATTTCAGGATATTCAGGAGTGTTATACTGCCTCTGAGTTCATCCATTGTGGCCACGCTTGGAGCTATAACGTTTATGGGCGCCTGGAACGATTATTTCTGGCCTTTGGTCATCCTGAACGACAAAAGTAAAATGACACTGCCCCTTGCATTGAATCAGTTGAACGGACAGTATTCCAGCAGATACAATATTTTAATGGCAGGAAGTCTTATTTCAATGATACCTATTATATTGATATATTGTTTTGCCCAGAGTTATTTTAAGACAGGCCTGCAGCTTGGTGGGATCAAGCAGTAGGAGAAAATACATTTTTATAAAGCACAATACACAACTTCTGGAGGTAATACCATGGAATCCAACACTTCTTTAGGCACGTTAAAGTCAGAGATTATAAAGATAAACAACATCAGGTTTGAAAATCATTGTGTGACTGCAGATTTTTTCACGGACAGTTCTTATAAGCATAAGCTGTGCTTCTGCTTTGACGGCGGCCATTTAAGAATCTTTTCAGCCCTTGCGGATGTGAATGTTATTGGCCGAAATACTTGTGTTTTTGAGAAAAAGCAAGAAAACCTGTTTATATATAAGGATGAGGAATCCGGAAATTCTATGGAAATACTGGGAGAACCCTTGAGGTTTATTATTAAAAACCCAGACAATAAAAAAGTTTTAGAGTTTTCAGGTGAATCTTTCAGCATCCTGACCGTGTTAAAAGGCTGTGAAGAAAAAGCGGATAAATTAAAACTAAGCTTTAAAACTGACAGCCGGCATTATTATGGCTTCGGAGAGAGGTTCAACAGGGTGGACCAGGCGGGATTGGACCCTGATATACATGTAATAGAGCAGTATACAAACCAGCAGGACAAAACATATATGCCTGTGCCTTTCTTTTTCACTGAAAAAGGATACGGCATGTTTATTAATTCGTCATTCTATATAAAATACAGGCTGCCGTCAAAAAATAACCTGCTGGAGATAGAATGCAAGGTAAATCCGGAAAGTCCTTTGCTGGACCTTTATATTTTCCTGGGCACGCCTAAGGAAATCATTAAACAGTATCAAAACATTACCGGATATCCTGCCTTGCCGCCGAAATGGGTTTTTGGACCCTGGATGTCGAGCAACAGGTGGAATACGCAGAAAGAAACTGTTAAACAGGTCGAACTTACCAAAAAGTATGGAATACCGGCTACGGTGCTTGTGCTTGAGGCATGGAGCGATGAGGCAACCTTCTATATTTTTAACGATGCCCGGTATGAGGCGGCTTCCGGAGACAAATATTTCAAATATGATGACTTCACATTCGATGAAGAAGGAAAATGGCCTGATCCCAAAGGTCTTGTGGAATACCTTCACGGGAACAATTTAAAGCTGGTTCTGTGGCAGATACCTGTTATTAAATATTTCGACAAGGTTGAAATTGAGCAGCACTTAAATGACGAACGGTATGTAATTGAAAAAGGCTACTGTGTTCTGAACCCTGATGGTACACCTTACAGAATACCAAGGAACTGGTTCGCAGGAAGTTTGGTACTGGATTTTACCAACCCTGAAGCCAGGGAATGGTGGTTCAACAAGAGGAGATATCTGCTGGAGGACCTGGGTGTGGACGGTTTTAAAACAGACGGCGGAGAATTTATTCATAACGAAGAAGCATGTTTTTACAATGGAAAAAAAGGGAGAGAGATGAGGAACAGGTATCCTGTCGACTACATTTCCTCATACCACTCATTTTTAGGCAAGGAACGTGTAACCTTCAGCCGGGCAGGTTTTGCGGGTTCGCAAAAATACCCCCTGTACTGGGCAGGGGACCAGGAATCCACCTTTAAGGAATTGAAAAGCGTTTTCAATGCAGGGCTTTCCATCAACCTGTCGGGTAATCCCTTCTGGGGATTTGATATTGCGGGGTTTGCAGGGAAAATGCCCTCATCGGAATTATATATACGTTCGACGCAGCTTGCGGCATTCTGTCCTATAATGCAATACCACGCGGCGCCTCCTGAGGACAGTTCCAACAATGACAGGACTCCGTGGAATGTAGCTGAGTATAACAATGATGAAAGGGTTCTGAGCGTTTACAGGAAATACGCAAATATAAGGATGAACCTGCTTCCATACATTTATAACGAGGCGTGTCATGTTTCAAGAAGCGGTGAACCCTTTATGAAACACCTGCTGGTGGACTATCCCGAAGACAGCAATGTTTATAACATAGAGGATGAGTATTTATTTGGAAGGAGCCTGTTGGTAGCTCCCGTTATTGAAGAAGGCCGCACCGAAAGACAGGTTTACCTGCCGGAAGGAAAGTGGCTGGATTTCTGGGATTGTGTGAAATATGACGGCAATATATGGGTGCAGTATCCGTGCGGGATTGAAAAAGTGCCTGTATTTATAAAATACGGTTCGGTTATTCCCATGAATCTGGATGATGAGTTTAAGCTGGGCGGTTTTGTCGGAAACAGCACTAAAGAGTACTCAAACCTGTGTTTTCTTATAACTGGCATGGAAGAAGGTGCTTATGTATTTGCAGATGATTTGGGGAATGACATTTTGATCAAGATGGAAGCACAGTATTTGGAGGTAAACTTAAAAGGCAGTATAAGAAAAATATACCTGATGGTTCCGGAGAATGAACCAATAAGAATAAATATTGAAGGAAGGGAGAGCCGCATAGTCAATTTGAACAATTTCATCTGCCGATTGTATGAATTTGATGATGAAGTGACTCGTGTAAGAATAGATCGCGAAAATTGACGGCACGGCAGGATTTACTGCCGTTTGCCGGTTTATATTATAGCAAACGATAGATATAAAGCATGAAGAGATTGGCGGAAATACCGGTAAATTATTTAATTTATTAGGATTGGGGGCATAAAGAGGTGAAAATATATGAGCATAAAGGTAATGGTAGCAGGGAAGGACCGGCGTGATTTGAATACTGTCCTGAATATCCTGAGACAGGAAAAAAGGATAGAAGTATTATGGAATTCAGATAAATTCTCTGAGACTTTGGATAAGCTGGAGAAAAAGGATATTGACGCTGCTTTTATTGATACTGATGTTTTATCGGAATACCCGAAAAACTGCATAAGGACTTTATTGAATAGATACGGAAAAACGAAAATAATCCTGATAAGCCGTACTACGGATTATCTTAGCCTGGCTTTTGACATAATGGCTGCAGGTTACATAATCAAACCTGTTAAAACCAGTGATGTATCTGAATGCATCGATAGGATTTCCAATTTGAGAGCCAGGAGAGGCTTTTGGGGAATTATAGTGAGGGAAAAAGGAAGAAACGCATTTGTAAGTTTTAATGAAATTTTATTTATAGAGGCATTTAACAGAAAATGTGTAATACACACTGAAAAGGAAGAATACCAGGTTTCAAAAAACCTTTCGGATATTAGCAACCTGCTGCCGGCGGATATTTTCTTTAAATCCCATAGGTCTTATATAATAAATGTTACAAAAATCAAGTACATTGAGAAATACAACAATACATCCTACAATATCGTTTTTGGAAAAAACAAAGTTGCATTAATGTCA
>JAMOAC010000026.1 GCA_023621975.1 Bacillota bacterium
TGGTGAGATTAACCACCGTATCCTTGTCAGAAACCGCAAAATAGTCTATTTTCAGTGCGTTATCACCTGTCAGGGTATATGTAACCCTGGTTTGCAGATTACCCGGGTAATTCTCCTCTCCGTCAGCACTTGTATAACTGAGCTGTAAACATTCGCCCTCACTGTTTTTTATTATTTCGGCATCCCATACTGCTTTGTTAAACCCCTTCAAACCGCCATGCAGGTGATTCCTTCCCTCATTTGCATTTAAGCGGTATTCTCTACCGTTTATTTCAAATACCGAATCTTCAATCCTGTTTGCGTGGCGTCCGATTATTGCACCAAAATAAAATTTATCGTTTTCATAATCTTCAAGTTTATCATATCCCAGTACGACATCATCAATTTTTCCATCCCTGTCCGGTACACAGAGAGAAACAACTATTCCTCCGTAATTAATGATTTCGGCCGTCATGCCGTTTGAATTTGAAAGCTTAAATATATATACTTCTTTCCCGTCAGATGTTTTCCCATACAATTTGCTTGTTATATCCATTGAATTTTTCCTCCTGTAATAATTTTATAATTTGTCCTTAAATTGACTTTATTAATATATTCTACAACATTTCCAAAAAATCCTCTTGTCATAATTGTTGATTTGTAAGGTAAATGGAATTTTTGTATGATATAATTACTAGTATATTATGACAATAAATTACCAATATTTCAATAACAACATGACCGTTTGTTTTGTCTGGAGGAAAACATATGAGAATGAATTATTCGAATTATTGGAATTACTCAAATTACTCAATAGACAATAAAATCATTATAAAATGCAGTCGTTGCTTCAGCAAGCTCAGAGTACCCCTGGATAAGGGAAAAATATCCGTAACATGCCCATTGTGCAGGAACGAGTTTATTTACAATCCCGATTCTATTTTTCACACTCTTAAACAGATTGGAATTTCAATAAGATGCTGGCTGTCCAAAAGCAGAAAAAATAAAATTGTTTTCATAGTCATTCTGCTTCTAATACTTTCATCTCTGTTCCTTGCAATCTATAAATCCCATAATGCGCAAAACGATTACAAACGGCCTCAAATCGAGGACAGTCAACCCGGATTGACGGTATAAAGTACAAACCGTCAGATATCGGCTGACTGTCCTTGCATATATTTTTAATATTTTAATTCTTTATGTTTTAATTTTTATATTTTTCATATATTTCGATTTAATATCAGCTGTTCGATTTATATCAGTTTCCTGACGGTAAAATTGTCCCTGAGCAAAACCCAGTTTTGCGGAAAAGGATAACCTAAAGCCCAGTAACTTATTCCGCTTAATCCGTAATCCTTTACAGTATTGAACTTTGCCTGCGCACTTCGGGCATCTTCAAACCACACTTCATGCATTCTCCCTTGTTCATCCCTGTAACGGAAAAAGGGTGACTGGGCTACCGTATCGTACTGAATAACGGCACCATACCTTACTGCCCTGCGTATCGCTTCCTGATTGCTGAATGTCTCGGCTTGCCGTCCCTGGACGTGCGGAAGCAGCCAATCCCGTGCATACAACTGGAAACCGAAATATATTTTCTGTCTCGGTATTACTGAAACTGCATAGTCAAGAACCCGCCTTATCTCGTTTAAAGGCGAAATAGCCTGTGGCGGCCCAAGCCTGTAACCCCATTCATATGTCATCAATATGACAAAATCAACAATTCTGCCATGCGCTTCATAGTCGTGGGCTTCATACAGCAATCCCACTTGCTGGGCACTTGTTTTTGGGGCTAAGGCACTTGACACAAAATACCCTTCACGATGCAGGCGATTCACCGCCCGAACAAGGAAATTATTATAAAGTTCCCTGTCGGCAGGAAGCACATTTTCAAAATCAATATTTAATCCGCGATATCCCTTGTTTCTCATTATAGTGATGATGTTATCAAACAGGCGTTCCTGGATTTCAGGGCTTGACAGAACAACATGGGCAAGGTTGTGTCCCAGCTCTGTTGCCGTAAAGTTGGTAATGGCCATCATTGGAACAACTCTTTCAGCATAGGCGGCACTAATCGACGGTGTATCATATATTTGTTCCAGGCTTCCATCTTCACGTATCCTGTACGCAAAGGGACTTAAATAGGTCAGGTCTCTCCCGTTTTCCCTCACAATAGCGGCCTGCTGTTCACCCAGCATGTATATATAGCCGTTCACATTTATTTCAGGACCCGGCCTGTGAGGTATGGAAAGCACCATTCCAGGGTATATGAGATCCGGATTTTGAATGTCGTTTACTTCTATCAGGCTCTGCAAAGTTACGCCGTATCTTCGGGCAATAATCGATAATGTCTCCCCGGGCTGGACCTGATGGCGCCGGGCAGGAATATAAAGATTAAGCCCGGGACTGATGTTAGACGGGTTTGGAATATTATTGGCCTGAACTATTGCCTGCACGGTAGTTCCGTAATTCTGCGCAATCTGCCAGAGGGTGTCCCCGGACCTTACAGTATGAACGGTATCTGCTGTTGGAATAATCAACGCCTGGCCTATTACCAGCTGATTGGGAAACTCCAGTCCATTTGCCTCTATTATCCTTTGAATGGGTACGCGATAATTGGATGCGATGCGCCAGAGCGTATCTCCGCTTCTAACCACGTAAATAAGCATAACAAAAAAACCTCCTTTTTAACCTACTAACAATCTATGCAGGTTAAAAAGGAAGTGTCTACTTTTTTCGAAGCTGCGTCCGGCAATTAACGGGCATTTAACGGGATGTATTCACGTCTTGGAGCAACACACATGTATGCCGGTCTAATTATCTTACCGCTGTTAACTATCTCCTCAATGCGGTGAGCACACCACCCTGCTATCCTTGAAACGGCAAATATGGGTGTAAACAATTCAACCGGTATGCCCAGCATCCTGTAAACAAATCCCGAATAAAAATCAACATTCGCACTTACACCTTTATACATTTTGCGCTGCTGCTTTATTACCTTCGGAGCCAGTTCTTCTATTTTGGCATATAAATTAAATTCCTTTTCCAGCCCCTTATCTTTTGCAAGCTTCGCACATTGTTCCTTTAATATAACTGCCCTGGGATCGGACACAGAATACACGGCATGTCCTATTCCATAGATCAGGCCGGATTTGTCAAAGGCTTTCTTGTTAAGAATTTTATCAAGATAACTTTCTATTTCCTCATCGTCGTTCCAGTCTTTCACGTTTTGTTTTATATCTTCAAACATCTGGACAACCTTAATATTTGCCCCTCCGTGCTTTGGACCTTTAAGGGATGCAAGAGCGGCAGACACTGTAGAATACGTATCCGTTCCGCTTGAAGTTACAACATGGGTGGTAAACGTTGAGTTGTTGCCTCCCCCATGCTCTGCATGAAGCACAAGCGAAAGGTCAAGCAGAATAGCCTCAAGTTTTGTAAATTTGCTGTCAGGCCTTAACATGTGCAGAATGTTCTCCGCAGTACTGTAGTCATCTCTTGGATCGTGTATTATGAGGCTGTTTCTCCCGAGATAATGGTTATAAGCCTGGTATCCGTACACTGCAAGCAGCGGAAAATATGCAATCAGTTGAATTGACTGCCTTACCACATTGCTTATGGAATTGTCATCTGCCTTTTCATCATAGCTGTATAAAGCCAGCACGCTTCTTGACATTACATTCATAATGTCCCTGCTGGGAGCCTTCATGATTATGTCTCGAACAAAGCCTCTTGGTAAAGACCTGTACTCTGCAAGAAGTCTTTCAAAATCTGCAAGAGCATTTTTGTCAGGCAATTTCCCAAATAGCAGCAAATAGCATGTCTCTTCAAACCCCATACGTCCGTCGCTGAGAAAGCCTTCCACTATTTCATTTATATCTATGCCTCTGTAAAAAAGTTTACCAGGAACCGGTATCATCTCATTTCCTTCTATTATGTATGAATGAACTTCGCCAATTTCGGTTAATCCTGCAAGCACACCCCTGCCGCTAACATCACGTAGCCCTCTCTTTACATCGTATTTATTATACAGTTCCGGGTTTATACGACTGCAATTCTCAGCCAAAACGCTCAACTTTTCGATTATTTCATTACTATAGCTGCTCACCGGCATTCTGACAGTTTCTTCAATCGCCATAATATCACGCTCCTTTTAGTTATTTGTTTATATATAAAGATTACCTTGCTATCAATAATATTTCCGTGCAGAGCTAATATAAATTTATATCCAGGCAATGGAAATTGCTTGGCATGCAAAATATCAGATATGTTAATTTCGTGACATCCAAAGAGTACTTATATATTTTGTACCATTTATTATACAATATGTTACTTAATTTTAAAAGCATTAATTTTGCTGTATCCAACACGAAGAAGCGTTTTCATGGCATATTAACCCGAGATAATTAAATCATTTTTTTTGCGCTCAATTTCTTCAATCTGACTGTATATTCCATCTTTATTTCTTTCAAG
>JAMOAC010000232.1 GCA_023621975.1 Bacillota bacterium
AATTCACATGTATGTCATATTCCCTCGGATCAGTATCCATTATCCTCCTTAAAGCTGTCAGGACGTTTTCGACAGAAGCCTTGGCAGAACTTGTCTTTCTTAATCTTTGCCCTCTTGCGTCCATCTCTTCTTCTTCAATAATCCCGGTAACCCTGATTGTGCCTTTGCCGTTTGCTGCCCTTATAGCCGAAACTTCTATATCAAGGACAATTCCCGTGCTGTTGCCCACTACGGCCAATCCGTTTACGCAACCAATCTGCTCCCCGGGAGATACTTTTTTGTCAAGCCTGGGACTGTAATGCCCAAATTCGATAACCCATTCCACATCTTTTCTCGTTATGGTACTGCTCCCTTCCACCAGCGCCACTCCGCCTGCTATTTGAACCATATTCACCGCATCTCTGCCGTTTTGGGCATAGTGTGCAATCAGCTGTTCTATTCCCTTTTCCATGTTGAATCCGCCCTTTGCCGCAGCATTTCTCGCTATAATCTCAATCTCCTGCGGGGTAAGCGCCCTGAAAAAGATCTCCACGCACCTTGATCGAATTGCCGGAGGGATTTCTTCAGGTGTCCTTGTAGTCGCCCCTACCAGCCTGAAGTCTGCAGGGAGGCCTTTCTGAAATATTTCATGAATATGGGCAGGAATATTGGTGTCTTCTGAACTGTAGTAGGCGCTTTCAAAAAAAACCTTCCTGTCTTCCAGCACTTTCAGCAGCTTGTTCATTTGTATGGGATGCAGTTCGCCTATTTCATCAATAAACAGTATTCCTCCATGAGCTTTTGTTACAGCTCCTGGCTTCGGCTGCGGTATCCCGGCAACCCCATATGCGCCGGCGCCCTGGTAAATTGGGTCATGGACTGAGCCTATCAACGGGTCTGCAATACCTCTTTCATCAAATCTCAGTGTGGTTGCATCTATCTCTACAAACTTGGCTTCCCGAGTAAACGGTGAAATGGGCATTCGCTTCGCTTCTTCAAGTATTACCCTCGCAGCAGCGGTCTTACCCACTCCGGGTGGGCCGTAAATAATCACATGCTGGGGATTCGGCCCGCACAGGGCTGCTCTGAGGGCTTTAAGGCCTTGCTCCTGTCCTATAATATCATTAAGGGCAGAAGGCCTTGTTTTTTCGGATAACGGCTCACTCAGCCTTATTTCCTTAAGTTTTCTGAGTTTTTCAAGTTCTTTCTCCGATTCTTTTTCTAAGGCGCTTTTATTCACTTGCTGTGATTTTAACAGGTTTAAAAAATATAAACCTATTATGACCGAGAAAAAGAACTGTATGAGAAAAAGGGTGTTTGTCAGCAATTCTTTTACCTCCTTGGTCCTGTGTAATTTGTAAGCACGTTTTAATAACATGTTTTCACAAAAAAGTTTTTTATAAAAAGCGTTTTCTTAAAAGGTGTCCAAAGTTATGTATTTTTATATTATAGTATTGACTGTCTTAATTAATTTATCCGACAGTTTTAATTGTTGTTACTCACATTTAATTTTCATTATTCGCATTTAATTTTCAGTCATGCTATTTTTCAATACCTGTCCAAAAAAATAAAAAAGCAGAAGCCCTTTTTACGGCCTCTGCCTATATCATTCACGAATGATTATGCTTAATGATTATGCTTATATAAATGTTTATAAAACAAACCCCTCAGCTTAATCTTATGATACGGATTCCCTCTTCATCCTTGATTTTTTCCCGATACTTTTCCTAAGCGGCTTTTTGTTTTCATTGTAAATTAGTTCGGGTTTGCTGTTTTTTTCAACAGTTTCCCTTGTTATAATGCACTTTTCTATGTTGGGTGACGAAGGTATCTCATACATTACATCAAGCATTATTTCTTCAAGAATCGCTCTTAAACCTCTCGCACCCGTATTCCTCAATATAGCCTTTTCGGCTATTGCCTCCAGGGCGCCTTCTTCAAATTCAAGTATCGTATCATCCATTTCAAACAATTTTTGATACTGCTTGACGAGAGCGTTTTTCGGTTCTTTCAGTATCCTTACCAATGCATTCTTATCCAGCGAATGCAATGTTACGATAATAGGCAGCCTTCCGACAAACTCGGGTATCAACCCAAACTTTAACAAGTCCTGGGGAAGTATTTTTTTGAGTATTTCCCCTACGTCGGTTTCCCTGGAGCTTTGGATTTTGGCACCAAACCCCAATGTTTTCTTTCCTATCCTGTCCTGGATTATTTTGTCTATGCCTTCAAACGCTCCGCCGCAGATGAAAAGAATATTTGTCGTATCAATTTGTATGAATTCCTGGTGTGGATGCTTTCTGCCACCCTGAGGAGGTACTGATGCAATTGTACCCTCCAAAATTTTCAAAAGAGCCTGTTGTACTCCTTCTCCGCTTACGTCCCGAGTTATAGAAGGATTTTCGGATTTACGGGCGATCTTATCCACTTCATCTATATAAATAATTCCCTTTTCAGCTTTCTCAATGTCATAATCCGCAGCCTGTATCAGCTTCAAGAGAATATTTTCAACGTCTTCACCAACATATCCCGCTTCTGTCAAGGATGTAGCATCTGCAATTGCAAAAGGAACATTCAATATTTTTGCAAGTGTCTGTGCCAACAGAGTTTTTCCCGCTCCAGTCGGTCCAAGCATCACAATATTGCTTTTCTGAAGCTCAACATCATCATTTCTGTAATCGCTGTTTATCCTTTTATAATGGTTATAAACCGCTACAGCCAAAGTCTTTTTCGCTTCTTCCTGTCCTATTACATACTGATCCAGTATTGCCTTTATTTCTTTTGGCTTGGGAATATCATCCAGTTCCGCGTCAGCTCTTGATTCCTCAAATTCTTCTTCTATTATCTCGGAACACAGTTCTATACATTCGTCGCAGATATAAACCCCCGGACCTGCTACCAGCCTTTTGACCTGTTCCTGGGATTTCCCACAGAAGGAGCACTTAAGCTGCTTCTTTTCATCGTATCTGGACATTATTTCACCTCATTTATTTTCTTCTTGTCATTACCTCATCTACTATACCATAAGCCTTTGCTTCCTCTGCCGACATGAAGAAATCCCTTTCTACATCCCTTTCGATTCTTTCAAGTGGCTGGCCGGTATGCTCACTCAATATCCTGTTAATTTTGCTTTTTGTTTTTAGCAGCCATTCAGCGTGAATTTTAACATCCGTAGCCTGACCGCCTATTCCTCTTACCCACGGCTGGTGTATCATGATTTCGCTGTTCGGAAGCGCGTATCTCTTACCCTTTGCGCCTGCGGCAAGAAGAAAGGCTCCCATACTTGCGGCCATACCGACACAAATAGTTGATACGTCAGGTTTTACATACTGCATTGTATCATAAATAGCAAACCCAGCGGTTATAGAACCTCCCGGGCTGTTGATATAAAGCTGTATGTCCTTATCAGGATCTTCGGCTTCAAGGAAAAGCATCTGAGCCACAACAAGGCTTGCAGTATAGTCATTTATTTCATCACTCAGAACAATTATCCTGTCTTTCAAAAGCCTGGAATAGATATCGTAAGACCGCTCGCCACGGTTTGTAGATTCAACTACAATCGGCACAAGGCTCATGGTTTTCCCTCCTGTTTATATTGTTTTTCCAAATCGTTATCCTTATATTCCGGGTATTATACTACATATTACGATTCAACTCCCGAAATGTTTATGTCTCACTTATTCTTTCCCAAATATTTTATATAATAAACTTATTTCTCTATTATTTTTGCATTGTCAACAAGGAAATCAATAGTTTTCCTGATAACCAGATTGTCCTTTATATAGTCCTTGTCCTCCTGGCTTAATTTTTTTGCAAATTCCTCCGGTTCAACTTTATAATCTCCGGCAAGCCTCTTTATTTCTTCATTCATTTCCTCTTCAGTTACATCAATGCTTTCCACTTCCTTAATCTTCTCGATGACAAGCTGGGTTTTTACTTCCCGCTCAGCTCTTTCGGCAAATTGTTCCCTCAATACTTTTTCATCAAGGCCCTGGTATTCCATGTAACCCTTCAGGCTCAGTCCCTGATAGCTTAACCTGACGCTAAGGTCGTATATTATGTTGTCTATTTGCCTTTCAATCATAACTTTCGGTATATCCACAACGGCATTGTCTACAACCCTCTGAATAACCTTTTCCTCAGTCTCATGTTTTGCTCTGTGCTCTGCCGCTTCGGTAAGCTTTTTCCTCAGGTCGGCCTTGTATTCATCCAGAGTATTAAACTCACTTACATCTTTTGCAAATTCATCATCTATAACAGGAATTTCCTTGAACTTGATTTCTTTCACTTTTACCTTGAATACTGCAGGTTTACCCGCAAGTTCCTTATTCATGTAATCTTCAGGGAATGTTACATTAACCTCAACCTCATCCCCTGCTTTAGCTCCTATCAGCTGATCTTCAAAGCCCGGAATAAACTGTCCTGAACCTATAACAAGATTAAAATTCTCTCCTTTTCCGCCTTTGA
>JAMOAC010000527.1 GCA_023621975.1 Bacillota bacterium
GCTGCCTGCTTCTTTAAGCTTACGATTGACGATAAGGATTATATTTTGAGAGACTTTACTTATTTTGATGTCATTTCGGGAGTTATCCGGCTGACACGGGAGAACATTCCGCTGGATATTGAATCGATAGATTGGGAAAGCGCAACGATAAGTTATTCAACGGATTTACATTCTGGAGCCAGCGAATGGGATAAACTCACTTTCAACTCTGGTATGCCGTATCCGGGTTTCAGCAACATATCAATAGAAGTAATAGATTAATTGAGAAAATGTACAAATAAAAAAATATTTAAAGAGAACTGTTAATGTAAATAGAAAGCTATTATTGCAGCTGTGAATGAACAGACTTTGCAATAATAGCTTTCTTTTAATACATCACAGACTATTTTTGATTTGAGTCAACGTATTCCTTTGCGTTGAGTATTTGTATTTCGTCGGGGATGTTTACTTTAGATTGCGGTTTGACGCAGCTGATATTTGCCCATGCTGCGGTTTCGTGGCACTCAATTGGCATCCCCATGTGCTTTTGCTTATACTTGTTTTTCGCCATAGCAACCTCCGCCTGATAATTGTTTTCTAGCGCAGTTGTCAGGATTAGTTGTGAAGTTTATTATATTTTTCCCGGAGCGCATCATTATATGCAATACGGCATTGTACAGAATACGGTATACCATCCGGTTTATATGAAAAACATAAATCAATGACAATGAAAAAACCTGCACTATCGAATGATGATAACAGATAATATATGTTCAGTGCCGATTTATACCTGATGTACCGGGTAGGCCAGTTTTACCCCGGTAATTTCTGCCATTTCCTTTGTCATTGCAACAAGGTCATCTTTTGATAATTTATGAATGGAATCCTTGCCAAGGCACCTTAAAGCAATGTCCATTTCTTCAGCCAGTGCTTTCAGGAAATTTCCCGCACAATCTGCTCCTTCTTTTACGTCAAAGAGGTCAGTGTGCTTGCCGTCATACAGGTACAAATCGGAAGGCCTTGAACCGGGAGGCAGGCGGTTGAACTGCGTATATGCGGCGGCAATGTCAACCGGATAGCCAATATAGAATGCATCGGCTCCGAGAGCTATTGCTTTCAGCATATCGGCAGCATCCCTGAATCCGCCAGCCATTATAAGCGAAACTTTATCTTTTGCACCCTTCTTCTCAAGATGCTCTACCGCCCTTACAAGTGCATACAGTGTGGGAATGCCGAAGTTATTTATTGTAATTTCCGGGCTTCCTGCGGTTTCTCCCTGTGCACCGTCCAGAACAATAGCATCAACTCCGGCATAGAGCAGTTTATCCAAATCGGATTCTATATTTCCTGCAGCTATCTTTACTGCAATTGGCACGCCGTCTGTCAGTTCACGAAGCTCCTCCACCTTGTTTTTCAGATCAGCTTCGTTGTTTATGTCCGGAAAGCGGGTAGGCATGACAGCATCCTGCCCTTTTTTCAGCTTAAGGTGTTCCCTGAGTTCATCGTCTATAAGCTCGTGCCTGATACTAAATCCGTCCCCGGCACTTGCCCCCTGGCTTATTTTTATTTCAATCATGTCCGCCTGTTTAAGTTGTTCAGGGGCATTTCCCCAACCGGCGCGGTTATACTGAACCACATAGAGTTTTGCAATTTCCCTTTCCTCGGCCAGAAAACCGCTTTCTCCTGAATTAGTTGCCGTACCTACAACGGTAGAGGCTTTTGCCAGGGCAATTTTGACTTTTTTGCTGACAGACGGACCGTAAGCCATGGCCGCAATCATGAACGGTACAGGAAGTTCCATAGGCTTTTTTGCATTTTTGCCTATGACCACTTTTTTATCGAGGGGAGTCCCGTCAGGAAGCGGAAACATGCTCGGGAGGAACATTAAATCCTGAAAGTCACGGAAATCTAATGTAGAACCGAGAGGCTCATAAAGTGGTTTCCCATTTTTTGCCTTCTCGGCAATTCCCATGAACTTGATAAAGGAATAGTTGTCAACGGCAGTCGGCGCTTTTACCATTTTCATGTCAGCTAGCTTTTCAAGCATTTGATCTGCTATACGGCTGTATAAATATCGCATCAAAGACATAAGGACACCCTTTCTTTTTTTTAGTTTTATTCGGCCTGTGGATTAATCTCCTAATTCAGCAGCCCTTGAATTAATTTCCTACTCATCATCCTGTGAATCACTTTCTTTGCTTTCGGTCTGAACCGGCTCATCCACTTTTTCAACCTGAACATCAAGTTTTCCACCGCTGGTGATTGAAAGAATCACACTGTCCGGATCTGTTACAAGTCTTACTCCCTGCGGCAGTTTAAGCTGTGCTGCGGTTATACTGTGGCCTGCAGTCATACCGGTTATGTCTGCCTCGACATACTTGGGAAGAGCTTGGGGCAGGCACTCGACAGTTACATAATTTAACTGGTATACAATTACATTGCCCGCTTTTTCAATGTTTTCTTTTCCTGTTACCTTTATGGGAACATCGGATTGTATTTTCTCCGTCAGGGAAACTTTTTGGAAATCAATATGAACAATGTCCCTGTTCACCGGGTCGTATTGAATATCCTTAACAAGTGCAGAAAAATCATTTTCTGCGGCAAATTCAACATTGAAAATGGTGTTCTTGCCCTGTTTGTCAATTAACCGCCTTATATCCTGGAGTTTTATCTGTGCAGGAGCTGATTCCATGTCCCGCCCGTATACAACTGCAGGTATGTATCCGTTCCTGCGCAACCTTTTAGCTTTCCTGCCGCCTACTTCGTCCCGTTTTTCAAGCTTTAATAACGTATCACTCATTCTACAAGCCTCCTGTAAATTCAATTTTTTTATTAAATCAAACAAAAATCGAGGTCTGCTTTATGCTGTACACACTAATTATTTGCGAAATATGAAAAAATTAAACATTCGTATAAAAAGAGTAAAATAAGTAAAAAAGAGAGTTTGAAATCATTAAAAAAATAAGTTGTTGCATGCTAACATAAAAAATGTTATTCTATTAACAAAAATGTTATTTAATTTGTGCTTGGATAAACTTGTGAAAGATGTTAAAATTGCACGAATTTTTTCAAAAAAGAAAGTAAAAGCCTGGGAGGAAAAGATACTTAATGACAGTTTCACTAACAGAATATCTGCAACAGCTCATATCTAATCCGGCTTTAATCATAACCACCGTTTTAACACTGGCCGTGGTGTTTGTCAATGGTTGGACAGATGCTCCCAATGCAATTGCAACCTGCATTTCCACACGCTCATTAAGCCCAAAGTTGTCAATTATACTGGCTGCCGTATTTAATTTTTTGGGAGTGCTCGTCATGACCCTTCTGAACGCAACTGTTGCACAGACGGTTTACAGCATGGTAGACTTCAGGGGAGACTCCCACGATGCGCTGGTAGCGCTTTGTGCAGCTCTTTTTTCCATCGTCCTTTGGGCTACAGCGGCCTGGTGGTTTGGAATCCCTACAAGTGAGAGCCATGCATTGATTGCAGGAATTACCGGTGCTGCCATTGCCCTGCAGGGAGGCATAAACGGGGTTAATCTGTCTGAATGGGTAAAGGTTCTCTATGGCCTGGGTGTTTCCCTGATAATGGGTTTCTTTATGGGGATACTGGTTGTAAAAACTGTTGAATTCATCTGCAGAGGGGTTGACAGAAGAAAAACGGTTGAGCCATTCAGGTATGCCCAGATAGCAAGTGCTGCTGGTATGGCATTCATGCACGGTGCACAGGACGGGCAGAAATTTATGGGAGTTTTTATGCTGAACATTTTCCTGGTTCGGGGACAGATGGCTGCAACAGAATTTGTAATTCCAATGTGGCTCATCATACTTTGTTCCGTTGTAATGGCCCTGGGCACTTCAGTGGGTGGCTATCGTATAATTAAGGCCGTAGGGATGGATATGGTTAAGCTGGAAAAATACCAGGGATTTTCAGCTGACCTGGCAGCGGCTGTTTCACTGTTTACGGCATCAGTTCTTGGATTGCCGGTTAGTACAACCCATACCAAGACAACTTCCATTATGGGCGTAGGTGCTGCAAAACGCATATCTTCCGTGAACTGGGGCATAGTAAAGGAAATGCTGACAGCGTGGGTATTAACTTTTCCGGGATGCGGATTGCTGGGTTACCTGATGGCCTGGCTGTTTATGCTGGTATTTTAGCCTGAAGTTGCGCCTGTAATATTTTTGTTGCGTAACCAGACAACTTACACAGGACATGAAGATTTTTTCGTACTAATAAATAAAAAAATGGAGAGGGTAGAAATATGGCTCGGAAAAAAGATGTATGCTATTTTGAAACGTTTGTTGAATTGGCGGATTATTCGTGTCAGGCTGCGAATTTATTGTCTGATATTATAAATAATTTTAAAGTGGATGAGTTAAAAAACAGGATGCAGGAAGTACACGACATAGAGCATAGCGGAGATATGGCAAGGCATAAGATGGTAAAAAGGCTGGCGAAGGATT
>JAMOAC010000164.1 GCA_023621975.1 Bacillota bacterium
GAGCAAAGGAACAGGATGTATGTGGGAGAGGAAATAGAGGTATTAAGGCCAAAAGGAAGGTACTTCAAGCAAGTTATAAAGAGTATGAAAAACGCTGACGGTGAAGACATTGAAGTTGCACCCCATCCTCAAATGACCGTTCTTATGCCTATGGACAGAGAGGTCGAGAAATATACGATATTGAGAAGAAGGAGCAGTGAATGAGGAATACTTTGGTTTCAGTGAATAAATACCCCTCCTGGAAGAGATAATTTATGACATAAGGAGGGGTATTTTCATGCTCAAAAAAAGGGCTATGACTTTATTTTACATATTTCTCTGGGCTTTTATCATACTTATGGGAAGGTTTTTCTACCTTCAGATTTTTAACGGCGGCAAGCTCTCCGAATCAGCTTCGGCCCAAAGGATATCGGATTCAAACATTGAAAGGCCAAGAGGCGATATTCTTGACAAAAACCTTATACCGCTGACAAACAGGCAAAAGAAGTATACCATAGTGCTGCAGCCTCTTTATCTGAAGGAAAACAAGGAAGATTTGGCAAAAGTGTGTGAAATACTTGAAATTGATTATCATGAATATGAAAGGCGAATCGATTTTGAAAAGCACCCCATAATGGTGGAAACCAGCGAAGAGAAAAAGAATGCTGTTATCAGCATGAAAATACCGGGCGTATCAGCAATTAACTCTTTGAAAAGATACGACGAGAATTCAGTGGCAAAACACATCCTTGGCTATTTGAATAAGTCCGACGGTGTGGGAGAGACAGGGATAGAAAAGAAATACAATGATGTTCTTGAATGCGATACCGAAAACCTCATAGGAGCCGTTATTGATGCACGCAATAACATAGTAAAGGGAATGGGATACAGGATAATAAAACTTGAAGGCAACAGCAAAAAACTCAACGTAAAGCTTACTATTGATTATCATATACAAAGAATAGTGGAAGATGTAATGGAAAGAAGGGGAATTACCGGAGCTGTGGTGGTGGAAGATGTGACCAATGGCGATATTGTAGCCATAGCGAGCAAGCCGGATTTTGACCAGAACAATGTTGCAGCCTATCTGCAAAGTCCCGGAAATGAACTTTTTAACAGGGCAACGGCATCATACAACCTCGGTTCCATTTTTAAAATCCTTGACGCCGTACTTATCCTGGAAAATGATCTGGATATTCACAGGACATTTTTCTGCCCGGGTTACATAAATATAGGCAATAAGATGTTCAAATGTTCTTCATATGATAAAGGTGGCCATGGTGAGCTTGATATGATGCAGGCTTTTGCACAGTCGTGCAATTCATATTTTATTGATGCCGGATTGCAACTGGGATACAGGAAAATCGTAGAGGTGGCAGAAAGGTTTGGATTAGGCAGTCCTGTAGGTATAAGGGAACAGGGTATTGCTGAATCTGACGGAAATATTCCTGATGCAAGAGCATATTATAGCAATGGTGATATTGCAAATTTGTCAATAGGACAGGGCGAGATAATGGCAACTCCCGTTCAGGTTGCAAACATTATTGCTACGGTAGCCAACGGTGGAATAAAAAACAGGGTAAATATTGTTGACGCGATTGTTGACGAAGACGGAAATAAAATAAGGACGTTGAGAAAAGACGAAGGCAAAAGGGTTATTTCAAAAGAAGTGGCGGACAAAATCAAAAGGTTTATGGAAGAAGTGACAATTTCAGGGACAGGTATTGAAGCAAACCTGGATTTATACGGAGGAGCCGGAGGGAAAACAGGCAGTGCGGAAACAAGCCGCAGTGATGTGGTACATGCGTGGTTTGGAGGCTACTTTCCCAGGACTGATCCCAAGTATGCAATTTGTGTTTTTGTTGAAAACGGACAATATGGTGGCAAAACAGCCGCGCCTGTCTTTGCCGAAATAGCAAAAGAAATCATGATAAAAGGATATTAATTTAAATTGTACAGGCACGTATATTTAAACTTATTCATATAATTATAAGGTACCCTGATTTTTAGGAGGTGCCTTATTTGCTGCCTGTCTTCCTTTCAGCAGTGCTTGAAGCATTAAACAATATATTTCTCCTGTTTGGTTATGTAACTAATCCCAACTCATTTCCTCAGCCTCTCGACCCGGAAGAGGAGTCGAAATACTTGGAGCTCTACAAACAGGGAGATGAAGAAGCAAAAAATATATTAATAGAAAGAAATTTGCGGCTGGTTGCACATATTGTAAAGAAATACAGTTCATACGGGAATGATTCCGATGATCTCATATCAATCGGTACAATAGGGCTTATAAAGGCAATTTCAACTTTTGATTATGAAAAAGGCACCAGACTGGCAACATATGCAGCACGGTGTATTGAAAATGAGATATTAATGCAGATAAGGTCAGCAAAGAAAATTCAAAATGAGGTATCACTACAGGAACCTATAGGTGTAGACCGTGAAGGAAATGAAATAACACTTCTGGAAGTGATAGGCAACGATGCCGATTCAGTGCTGGATGAGGTGGAGCTTAAGCTGCAAATCAAGAAAATGTACAGCAAGATGAAGCAGGTTCTGAAAAACCGTGAAAAAACCGTCCTGGAACTTCGCTACGGACTTGGGTGCAACAGCAGCAAGACTCAGCGCGAGATTGCCAGAATGCTTGGAATTTCAAGATCTTACGTCTCGCGGATTGAGAAGAAGGCAATAAAGAAACTGAGCAAGGAACTAAGACCTGAAAGCTGCCGCTAAATACGGCAGCTTATTCCCATATGTCGTCCATCAGCTTTTTAATATATTCTTTTCGCTGTTTTGTTGCCTTTGTGTCGATTGAAACTTTGTCTTCGTCAATAAGTATTACATCACCTTCAGATGCCTCAGAAGGCAGTTTCGAACGCTTCAAATTGAACATGCTGCCTTCTTCGCTTTCACATACGGCATATTCACCTTCAAACCTGTCAATAACTGCCCTCATTTATCCGCAGTACCTCCTGTAATACTAATACTAGTCCTTCCTGTATCATACAAAGATTACATTCTATATAATACAAGCTATCTATCCTGTATAATACAGGTTTGGCATCCTATTATAATAAAAGTTTACCATGATATAAGCCATCCTGTAATATATTATAACCTGCCTCAAAAATCAACCTGTCCCGAATTTACCCCATGAGTTTTCCTATGAGCCGAAACATACACTGCAGGCTGAATAGCCTTTTTCGCGCGCCTCTGAAACGGGTATTGCTATCCTGCTTTTTGACAGGTACCTGCAGCCGGCTTTATGGTACTTGCTGCCTGATTTCGTAATGTAGACGGTTTCTGTATTATTTTTTGAACTATTTTTTGTATTGTTTTCTGTATTTGCTTTTGTATTGTTTTCTGTATAGTTTTTTGCATTGCTTTTTGTATTGGCTTCTGTATTGGTTTCTATATTGGCTTCTGTATTGCGCCCGGTGGCAAATCTTACTGTTGATCCGTCTGAAATTGCGACTATTGTTCCGGACTCATCCGTTCTTTATATTTTTATATCAGCCTGTGCCAGCCGGCTTAAAATTTCCTTATGAGGGTGGCCGTAATCATTTCCTTTTCCTGCACTTATAACTGCAAATGCAGGGTCAACAGCCTTGAGAAATTCAGCCGATGTGGAAGTTGTGCTTCCGTGATGACCGACTTTTAGGACAGTGGATTTAAGGTTATATCCTTTATCCAGCATCTCATTTTCCGATTCCTTTTCGGCATCACCGGTAAGCAGGAAGGATGTATTTCCGTAAGTAATTTTAATTACCACAGAATAATTATTAAGACTTACATAACCTGTTCCGTTGGGGGCAAGTATCTCGGCTTCTACAGACGGGCCTGTGTCAATTTTGATTCCGCCTTGTGCGTTTGAAACCTTAAGCCCCTTGGATTTTATTGCAAGCAGCACATCTTCAAATGTTTTTGTGCTGTGGGTTACCTTTGGCATATAAATTTTGCCAACATCCATTTTTTTAATTACGGTATCCATACCGCCAATATGGTCTTCATGGGGATGAGTGCCTACAAGTATGTCAATTTTGTTTATTCCCTGTGACCTGATATATGACACAACATTATCCCCGTCATCATTATTGCCGGCGTCTATAAGCATAGTTTTGCCAAAAGGCAGTTGTACAAGGATACTGTCTGCCTGGCCAACGTCAAGAAAGTGGACCTTTAAAACGTGTTCCGTACTTACAGATGAAGCATTTGGCGCGTCAGTACCAGATGTGTTGGATGAATTCCCTGATTCAGAGAAATCCTTTATTTCGGAACCGGCTGAATTATCAGAATTCACAGGGAGTATCGGGCTATTGGTAACATTATGTGAATTGTCCGTTTCAGATAAGTACACCTGAGAACAGCCAATTACAGCAATTACTACGACAATAGCTAATAATATTGCAGCGAATCTTTTCATATTATGTTAACACCTCACAAATA
>JAMOAC010000161.1 GCA_023621975.1 Bacillota bacterium
TGTAATGTCTTAATATTTTTATAAGAAAATTATTGAGTTTTAACGAAAAGTGAACAATGTTTGACGGCAATAGCACAAATACACTGCAGCACATTTGCACTGCAGCACATTCATTCCCAAATGAATTTGCCATTTTCCAAAAGAATATCCGCAGTTGAAGGGCATATTATATCTGCCAGTTTCTCAAGATTTTTTCTGCTGCCCGCACCGCACAATACCCCTATGGCCAAGCCTGCACCACTGTTTTTAGCAAACATCATGTCTGCTGCCGTATCCCCTATTACTGCCACTTCACCAGGCTCCAGTCCGCATTTTTGGCAAAAGGCGAACATAAGGTCAGGGTGGGGCTTGCTTTTTATAATCCCGTCGTCACCGCCGATAAAGTCAAAGTAATCCAGTACACCTAATATCTCCAGGCAGTACCTTGCAGAATCAACAATATCTGCTGTAGCAACACCCGTATACACGCCTTTTATTTTTAAACTTTCCAGCAATTTATGCAGATCGCCAACGGGTTTTATATTCCTGCTGTACTTGTTTATTAGCCGTTTCATTAAATCAACAGTTTTATTATATGTATCTTTATCGGGAGAATACTTAACCCCGTTTTTTATCAAAACATCTGTAAACACTCTGTTAACATCATCCATGGTCCCGCGGGCCGCTATTCCGTCAGGATCAATCTTTTCACCCGAAATTCCCATGGCTTGAAGCAATTTATCTCTCAATGCATTATTTTCATCAATAATACCGCATAATTTAAGTGCTTCCTCAACGAAATCATAAGTAACGGGAATCCATAAAGAAGCAAAGTCAATAAGTGTACCGTCTTTATCAAATAATACGCCTCTAATTTTCACTGAATTTCCTCCTTATAAGACTATCGGTTTCAATCATGCGAGCCCTTTTTATCTTGTCAACACCAAACCTGTTTCTGATTTCATCAATTGCTGTTTCAAGCCTTTCCTCTTTCTGTCTGTCTAATTCATCCGATTCCTTGATGAAATCCATCAAAGTCAGCTGCTGTGCATATCCCTCATCAAAGTTGCTGATTCCTATACCCAGCAGCCTTACAGGGCGCCTTGCATCCCAATTTTCTTCAAGAATACTCACGCCTGTCTTATAAATATCCTTTGTAAGGCATGTGGGCTGTATTGATTTTTGCCTGGTAATTGTATGAAAATTCCCATACTTTATGGTTATTGAAACTGTTCTTCCCTTATAACCGCATCTCCTTACCTCCGCTCCTACCTCCTCAGCAAGTTCCAGCAGAACCGTCTTTGCACTTTCTATATCAACAATGTCTCTTGGCAATGTAGTTGAACGGCTGATGGACTTATTACTTCTATGAGGTTGTTGGCATACCGGAGACAAATCGATGCCGTTTGCCAATCTGTAAAGTTCATCTCCATACTTTCCGAAAACTTTCACCAGCATTTTTCTGTTGCTGTTTGCCAAATCACCTATTTTATAAATCCCCATGCTGTTTAGCTTCTCTTCGGTTTTCCCGCCTATTCCGTACATTTGCCGTATAGGAAGTGGCCAGATCTTTTCCTTGACATCCTCCACCCAAATTTCGGTTATTCCCATTGGCTTTTTAAATTCAGAAGCCATTTTGGCTAAAAATTTATTCTCAGAAATTCCTATCGAGCACCACAGTCCAAGCTTATCGTGTATTTCATTCATTATTTTTTCAGCAATTTCAACAGGTTCTCCAAAAAGGGAAGTGCAACCCGTCAAATCCAGCCAGGCTTCATCAATGCTGTTTTGCTCTATTACTGGAGTATATCCTGACAGTATGTCCATTACTTCTCTTGATTTTTTCCTGTAAAATTCATGATCAGGTGGAACAATAATAATGCCGGGGCAAAGCCTTTTAGCCTCGTGTATAAGCATTGTTGTCTTTACACCGAATTTTCTGGCTTCATAATTTGCTGCCAATATTATTCCCGACCGGTATTTAGGGTCCCCGGCTACTGCGGCAGGCCTGCCTTTAAGCGATGGATTTCTTGAAGTCTCGCAGCTGATAAAGAAAGCATTCATGTCAACAAGGAAAATGATTCTCTTTCCCGACTTGTTTGTCCTATCCATTTTTAAGGCCTACACCTTTTCCCCACTTTGTACTTTAATCATTTGTACTTATATTATATGTTCTGCTTTTTGCCATTTCAATGTCTATGCTGTTTCTATGGTTGCAACGTCCTGCAATCCCAGCTCCTCTATAGCCATTTCCCTGAGTTTGTACTTTTGTACTTTACCGCTTGCAGTCATGGGGAATGAATCCATGAACTTAACATACTTTGGCGTCTTGTGTCTTGCCATGTTTGACCTGACATATTCCTTGACTTCATCTTCCGTAAGAACTGCACCATCCTTAAGAATGATGCAGGCCATAATTTCTTCTCCGTATTCCTTGCTCGGTACTCCTATAACCTGCACGTCTTTAATTGCTTCATGAGTATACAAAAACTCTTCTATTTCCTTAGGATATATATTCTCACCGCCTCTTATTATCATATCCTTGATGCGCCCCGTAATCTTAAAATATCCGTTTTCATCCATAACCGCAAGGTCTCCGGTATGCAGCCATCCGTCCTTGTCAATAACCTGCGCGGTTGCTTCAGGCATTTTGTAATATCCCTTCATCACGTTATACCCTCTTACCACAAATTCACCAGGGGTACCTGGCGGAACATCCTTTCCCGTTTCCGGGTCAACCACTTTGCATTCAAGAAACGGAAGTGCCCTTCCAACTGTTGACACTCTCAGCTCTATGCTGTCATCCACTCTTGTCTGTGTACAAACAGGTGACGCTTCAGTCTGGCCGTAAGCAATGGTTATTTCTTTTGCACCCATCTGCTCAACAACCTGCTTCATAACTTTTATAGGGCACGGGGATCCTGCCATTATGCCGGTTCTCAGTTTAGGAAATTTGAACTTTGGAAAATCCTTGTGTTCAAGCATTGCAATAAACATCGTAGGCACTCCGTGAACAGCCGTACATTCTTCCTTCTGCAAAGCTTCCAAAACCTTAAGAGGGCTGAAATACTCTACACCGACTATTGTTGAACCATGTGTCACGCATGCCATAATCCCAAGAACACATCCAAAACAGTGGAAAAATGGCACAGGAATACACAGCCTGTCTTCATGGGTCAGTTTCATGCAGTCACCGATGCTTTTACCGTTATTTACTATATTATAGTGGGTCAGCATTACCCCTTTGGGAAAACCTGTAGTACCAGATGTATATTGCATATTTATGACATTGTGAATATCAAGGCTCTTTTGTATTTTCATCAGTTGCTCATCAGTCACACTCTTTGCCATCTCATAAAGGTCGTTCCAGTTGTACATTCCGGGATGCTTCTTGTCGCCTATGTAAATCACGTTCTTCAGAAAAGGAAATTTTTCTGAATTCAGCTTGCCGGGCTCAGAATTTTTCAACTCAGGGCAAAGTTCATTTATTATTTTTACATAATCGCTATCCTTGAACCCGTCAATGAGAACGAGGGTGGTGGCGTCTGACTGCCTTAACAGGTATTCAAGTTCAAAAATTTTATAATTCGTATTTACCGTTACCAGGACCGCGCCTATTTTAGCCGTTGCAAACTGTGCAAGAATCCACTCGGGATAATTGGTTGTCCAAACCGCAACATGATCCCCCTTCTTAATTCCCATTGCAATAAAGCCTTTTGCAACTTCGTTGCACAAATCCCTAAATTGTGAATAAGTCTTTCTAAAAGGCCTGTCAGCATACACAATGGCTTCATGATCCGGATACTTTTCTGCTATATCATCAAGTAAATCACCTATGGTAATTTCCATCAATTTGTCCATTTTAACCCTCCAAATTTCAATAATAATTATTGTAATGTCAATAATTAAAGTTATGAAATTTTTGAAAAGCCACAAATTTTTATAACCTTATCCCTATGATATAAAAAAACCTCTCATCTCCTGTTAGGAGACGAAAGGTTTATCTTCCGCGGTACCACTCCAATTAATACGAACCATGTTAACCGTTAGTGTAACATGTCGTATTCACTCATTATCAACCCTTTAACGGGGGAAACCGTTCAAGCCTACTAAAAAAACAACCATACTTCAGCCTGAAAACTCCAGAGCGAGCTTCATCAGATATAACCGCTGACTTCCACCAACCGCCAGCTCTCTTTAGGTTATAACTCTGACTACTGTTCTCTTTCATTGTTTTATACCGTATTAACTTTTCATTGTATATATGTATGTGCATTGTCTATATTAAAATGCAGAATAATTATACAGTTCTTCATGTTATATGTTATGTTACTATGAAATTGTATGGAGTGTCAATACTATATATCCAATATCCATTCCCTGCCCTGCGAATCATCTTTCATTCC
>JAMOAC010000194.1 GCA_023621975.1 Bacillota bacterium
GGCTCATCAGGAAAGCCAAATATTTTCACCGGGCAGTATATGCCGTTATTGCTCAATAATTCAAGCACGCCGCTTCCAAATCCTCCGTTAATCACATTATCTTCCAGAGTTACAAGCCTTTTGCTGGCAGATACGGAATCAATCAGCAAATCTGAATCCAATGGCTTTACAAACCTTGCATTGATTACTTCAGCGTCTATCCCCATACCTTTCAGTATCTGTGCTGCTTTCAGGGCAGTTTCCACCATGCTGCCGACTGCAGCTATTGTGACATCTTTTCCTTCTTTTATCTTTACCCCTTTACCAAAAATCAGTTGCCTGCTTTCGAACAGGCTTTCCTTCCAGACACCTTTCGGGTATCTTATGGCAATCGGGCCTTCATGTTCCATAATCGCATATTCCAGCATCATTGAAAATTCATTGTAATCGCACGGTGCTGCAACGGTAACATTAGGCATGTGCCTGAGAAAGGAAAGGTCATACAAGCCCTGATGGGTTTCACCGTCCTCCCCTACTACCCCTGCCCTGTCAATTGCAAAAACCACATGGAGATTTTGAAGGGCAACGTCGTGCAGTATCTGGTCGTATGAACGCTGCAAAAAAGAAGAATATAAAGCGACTACCGGTTTCAGGCCGCTTCGGGCCATTCCTGCAGCCATTGTTACTGCATGCTGTTCAGCGATGCCTACATCAAAAAACCTGTTTGGAAACTCGGTAGCAAAACCTTCCAGCCCGGTTCCCTGTACCATTGCCGCTGATATTGCAACCACGCTGCTGTCTTTACGGCCCATTTCAACCATTTTTTTGCCGAATATGCCAGAAAAAGTCAGCTCTTTGTCCGATTTTACCTCTCCCGTTTCCACCTCGAAAGGCGGCACACCATGAAACTCCTGGGGCTTATTTTCTGCAAAGCTGTAGCCTTTGCCCTTTTGAGTGCACACATGGACAAAAATGGGACCCTTCATAAGTTTGGCACGTGACAGTACACTGATCATTTCTTCTATATTGTGTCCGTCTATAGGCCCAAGATATTTGAATCCTAATTCTTCGAATATTATTTCATGCATTACAATGTATTTTATTGTACCTTTTGCCCTCTCAATGGCTTTCGTCATGCTTTTGCCCATTAACGGCAGCTTGGCAAGCAGGCTGTTAATATCTTCCTTTGCCTTGGAATAAAAAGGATCCGACCTTATCCTGCTCAAGTATCTTGACAGGCCGCCTACATTTTTTGCAATGGACATTTCATTGTCATTCAATATAACAATAAGATTATTGGGGGATCTTCCGGCATCATTCAGAGCTTCGAAAGCCATGCCACCCGTTAAGGCACCATCACCGATCACAGCAACCACGGAAAATTTTTCATTGTTAAGATCCCTTGCCCGGGCAAAACCCAGTGCCGCTGAAATTGATGTGCTGCTATGCCCGGTATTAAAGCAGTCATACACGCTTTCGCTCACTTTTGGAAATCCTGCAAGCCCGTTGATTTTCCTCAGGGTATCAAAATATTCCTTTCTTCCTGTCAGAATTTTATGTACATAGGACTGATGCCCTACATCCCAGATTATCTTGTCTTCAGGAAGGTTGAAAACCTTATGAAGCGCAAGTGTCAACTCAACTACCCCAAGGTTGGACGCAAGATGTCCGCCGGTTTTTGAAACTTTATCTATCAAAAATTCCCTGATTTCCGATGCCAGCTGTTTTAGTTGCGTAACATTCAGTTTTTTTATATCGTCAGGTGAATTTACACCCTGTAAAATACTCTCCAAGAACGTTCAACCCACTTTCGAATTTCTACTGTTTTCGTGAATTTAATTTCTTTTCCTTCTTATTATTGCCTTTTTTCTTACCGTTTTTATTGCTTTTGCATTTCTTTTTTCCATTTAAAAATGCAAATTTCCCTGTTAAAAATTGTAAAATAACGCTGACCTTGTAAACTATATAATTACTGCTGCTGATGGCATATGTTTTTCCTATGGCTTTTCCTCCTACCGTCAACGCCGCTACAAATCCGCTTACGGCAATTCCCACTATAGTTGATTCCAGCAGGCTGCTGTCAGCCGTTATGCGCAAAACAATTCCGGCACTTGCCACACCGCTTATAACACCGCATATATCCCCAACTACATCGTTACATATACTTGAAACCTTGTTTGCGTTTCTAATAAGCTTTATTGCCTGCCTGGCACCGTAAAATTTCCTAGATGCCATGGCATGAAACGGTACTTCGTCTGCCGCGGTAACAGCTATACCTATTATATCAAATAATATCCCAATAAAAATAATAATTAAGACTACACAAATTGCTATTAAATTGCTTACATCCTCCAGAATACCTGCTGAAACGAATTGCATCACTGCAGAAAGAATGAATGAAGATATGGTTATTGAAATAATCCATTTTGTATTTTCACTTTTTGAATTAATATGGTTTGACTTAAATTTTACCTTCTTTTCATCTACCGGATGTTTGTAACCGTCATCCAATTAATTATACCTCCTGAATGCGGAAAATACCGTATACATATTCAAGATATATATCCAGGCTAAAAAAAAATATTCATAGTATTATGTACGCCATGAATATTCCACCAACACGGCAATATATATCATAACGGAAAGAGTGGCGGTAAATTGAGTAAATTTTGTGACTTAGGTCAGGCAGGATTTCCCCCGGCTGTACTGAAATGTCGCCAAATCAGCGGTTTCCCTTTAAACAGCCGGCCACTGCGTCTCCGTCAATGGGGCCTGATTGCCACTTAGTACACACTGCAATCCCCAATTTACCTCCCAAGCAGAACAGTCTAGGGGTTTTCCCCGACAGTCTGGCCGATTCCTAGCCTCTTTTGCAAACTTGGTTTCAAACAGCAATAATGATCGTACATTGGCCAACGTACTCTCATCTGATCCGTTATCCACCAAATTCACTCAAGGCAGGCTACACTGTTCGCAGCAACCACCGCATAACAGGTTTAATCCCTACTCGTAGCCTTTGATCATCCATTCCAAATTTTTTATGCTATTTGGTGAATAATCATCAGCCACAAGGAAGGGTCTCCGCGGAAAAGGGGTCCACGCCCGCATGCCATTGCGGATCGCCCCTAAACCTTAACTCCCAGCATCAGCCCACCACTGGGCGTAGCAAGCCGACACAAGGAACTTCATCGATATGCCCTTAAACGGATTTTTAGGCCCGTCTTCAGAACCGGCAGTACTGACTAGAATACTGCGCCACTCTTTTCCTTCATTTTAAACAGAGCTCAGCAATTTAACTTTATTAACCCTCCAGGTTTAATAAAGTACAGGCTCATTTATCCAAACTTACTGTATTCCAAGCAGTTTGGATTTAAATTATAACATATTATTTTTCTGATATAAAGGATACTAAATGTTTGATTAATACGAAAAACAACGGCTAACTGATATATTTTAATCTTATCATATTTTTGCTTTATTAAGGTCCCGCTTTCATGTGCGGATGATTAGTTTTGCCTTCCTGCCATGAAGAAAGCAAGTTCCGAAAGAAAATCAGCCTTGTCTCCGAAGAAAGAAAGCTGCCTTACGGCTTCTTCCGTTATGCTGTTTAATATATCCTTGGCACCTTCAAGCCCGTACAGCTTGACGAACGTAGATTTTTCCTTCCCTATATCCTTCCGGACGGACTTGCCCATAGACTCAAAACTTCCTTCCACGTCCAATATGTCGTCTTTAATCTGAAAAGCCAGCCCAATTTTTTCGGCATAGCTTTCAAGATATTTAACAGATGTTTCATCTGCTCCACGCAATACCGCTGCTGCTATAATCGGCGCCTTGATCAGGGCACCCGTCTTGTGCATGTGCAAATACTCAAGCAGTTCTGGGGGAATGTCCTTGCCCTCCGATTCAATGTCTATAACCTGACCGCCTATCATGCCTGAAACACCCGCAGCATTTGCAATTATCCTGATCGCCCGTATATGCCTTTCCAAGTCCCTGCCGCAGTTTTCCGCGTGCTTTAGCATTGTCTCAAAAGCATAATTTAATAATCCGTCCCCGGCAAGAATCGCAATGGCTTCACCAAAAACCTTATGGTTCGTCAGCCTGCCCCTGCGGTAGTCATCATTATCCATTGCCGGCAAATCATCATGTATAAGCGAATAGGTATGAATCATTTCAATTGCACATGCATAATCAATCACGTCATCCGGTTTGCCTCCCAGCATCTCGTTTACAGCCATCATAAGAACCGGACGCAGCCTTTTTCCACCTGCCAAAAGGCTGTATCTCATGGCTTCATATACGGTCTTTTGAGGTGTGTCGCTTTCCTGTATAATTGTATTTAGTGCATCATCAATTATTTTTACGTACTGCCCATATTTATTTTTGAAATGATTCATAC
>JAMOAC010000386.1 GCA_023621975.1 Bacillota bacterium
CAATATAACCATCCATGTCTGGTGTTCGGTTATGCCAACCGTAAAGTCTATTAATAAGGCTGAGCTTTGAACAAAACCAGCAATTAATAAAAGCAACTGCGTACCACTGATTTTCCCTTTTTCAATGCTCATATTATTCCCCCATCTTTATTTGGTAAGTGCCGGTTTGTTTAATAAGTCGGTTTTTTGTATTTTTGTTTCGATTTCAATGTTTAATTCTATGGATGGATATATTTCATCCCATTTATCTTTTAAAGATTTCCACTTGCTGTTGTATTTTTTATGAAGCAATTCGCCAAAACCGAAAATATCAGCATTTAATTCCCTGGATTTTTCAAAAGCCGCCGTTATTTCCTGCCTGATAATTTTCTCCTGGGCTTTTTGTAACTCTTCAAAGGCCTGAATACTTGCCAGATTTTCCATAGTGGTTTGTTCTGAAAGGCTTGCCTCCTCTTTGATTTTTATATTCATTACTATTTTGCCGTCTTTTATTTCCGGTATTACTTTACTTTTGGCCCGTAAAATTTCCAAAACGGCATTTCCCTGTTTATTAGGAGAGGAAACAAGAATAACCCCGCTTTTTACTTTGCCGAGCACCCATAAAAGGCCCCTGGTTTCACTTTCGTTCAGTTTACCCACCATCTTGTCGTTTTTAAAAACCGCAGTACCTGACACATATATATCCTTACTGTCCTTACCCTTTGAAATGCCGACTAAAGGTGCTATTGGAGCTTTAGTGCCATTCATCAGGCATGAAGCAAAATCTTTCATATTCACCTTGTAAAAATGAGAGGTAAAACCGTATGATTTAACCAGCTTTGCAATATTTATTGCAGGAAGTTTCTCTGTTTCCGGTTTGGCATCCATAATATCCGATGCACGGCCCTCTGCAATGAGAATCAATGTGGTAGGCCTCATTTCATGGGCACGTAAGAAAAAGTCGATATATTTTCGCAATCCCTCTGAAGCTATATCATTTCCGAAAATTATTGCTTGATTGTGCGATACAAAAAGCCTGTTTCCTGTCTTGTGTGTCATTTGCCTTACAGCATCAAAAATTGAATTTCCCGAACCTATGACATTCCAAAACGCTTTATTACCTGCCCCGCCGCTACCGCTCTCAGACACTCCTCCCATTTCCGCCTCTTTTACTACCTGTGCCGTAAGTAAGATTTTTCCAGTGTTTTCGTCCTTATCAACTCCCATTCCTATAACGATTTCCAAATCATTTATTTCCCTTCCTCCCAGGCAACCGGACAGCATAAACAGCATAAGGAAACTTAAAACCAGCTTGGCAATTAATATGTTTATCCTTTTAACCATTGCGGCGTCACTCCCTTCGACCGGAACCGTCACCGTCTGTATTATACGGCGATGGCATTAAATCGGGAGCCTGACGATAGGAATTGCCGTCATCCCATACAATTGCACTGGGACGCTTATTCATCGTCCAAATAGGCATTCTTATGAATACATCCTTCAAATATGAAAAATTAATGGGCACAACCGGCCATAAATACGGTACTCCAAAGGATCTTAAAGATGAAAGGTGTATCAGAGTTGCCAAAAGGCCCATAATTATGCCAAAACCGCCGGCAAGCCCTGCAAGGCCAAGAAAAAAATACCGGAGGATCGTTCCGGAATCGGTCTGTGCCGGTACTGCAAAACTTGCAATAGCCGTTGAAGATACAACAATTACCATAATCGGGCTGATAAGCCCGGCCTCAACGGAAGCCTGGCCCAGCACAAGAGCTCCGACAATACCGATTGTTTGTCCTACTGCTTTCGGTAACCGTACTCCTGCTTCCCTCAGGATATCAAAAGTCAGCAACATCAATAAAGCTTCCAATATTGCCGGGAACGGAACTCTTTCACGTCCTGCAGCTATTGATATCAATAGCTGGGTAGGTATCAGTTCCTGGTGAAAAACGGTTAATGCCACATAAATTGCAGGGCCTAAAGTACTGATTATATAGGATAAAAATCTTATTATTCTCATAATGCTTGAAAGAAAAGGCCTGGAATAGAAATCTTCCCCGCTTTGAAAGCTTTCAACAAACAACATTGGCACCACAAGGGCAAAAGGAGTACCATCAACCAGTATTGCAGCACGGCCTTCCAGTATTTTTGATACAATCTTGTCAGGTTTTTCACTGTTTGATATGGTAGGAAAGATAGAGTATGGGGCATCCTCAATAAATTGTTCAATATATCCGGATTCCAAAATTGCATCTATCTTTATTCTGCTTAACCGTGCCCTGATTTCTTCTATCAGCTTGGGATTAGCCACATTTTTTAAATATACTATGTATACATCCGTTTTTGACTTGTTACCGATTATATACTTTTCTATACATAAGTCAGGGTCCTTTATTTTTCGACGGATAAGGGCAATACTTACATCTGCGTTTTCATTAAAACCTTCTCTCGGCCCCCGCACAACAGCCTCTGTTCCAGGTTCCTCGATACTACGATGTTCCATTTTCTGGGACCTAATGACCAAAGCTCCCTTTGCACCATCTACCAGCAGAATGGTTGATCCCACCAGTAAATTGTCAAGCAGGTCACTTAGCAGTGTCACCTTTTGGGTATCCGTTATGGAAATTAAATTTTTTCTGATAGTGTCAATTTCGGTAAAATCCATTTCCACATCCTTTTTAAGCAATAGTGAGTCATACATTAAAGGCTGCAGGATGTTTTTATGGATTTCATTTTTGTCCACCATGCTGCTGAAAAAAATTAAAGCTCCTTTGAAGCTTCTGTCATGCCCAAAATTGAATTCATGAAACGTAACATCACTGCTGTCGCTCAAGATACCTTTAATGACTTTCAGGTTCTCTTCCAAATCGGACAATATTGGTTTTTTATACCGGTTATCCTGTGTAGTATCCTGAAATTTATTTTGCTTTTTTAATAACGAATAACGAATTATTTTTGCAATATACCTGAACATGCTTATTCTTCCCGTTTTATGGTTTTTATTACTTATTTTTTGCATGTATCAGCAAATTATGCGTAATCTGCAACTTGCCAGTTCAGGATATCCATAATATTTCAAGATACTACACCGGTAAATAATTCAATATATGTCTGCTATTTATCAAACAGCTTCATAAGGTTTTCCTTGTAAGGTGGTCTAACAATACCCTTCTCCGTTATGATACCCGTGATGAGTTCATTGGGAGTAACGTCAAATGCAGGGTTATATACATTCACCCCTTCCGGCGCAATTTGATAACCAAGCCCGTAAATTACTTCTTTCTTGTCTCTCTCTTCTATCGGGATTGCACTTCCGTCAGGGATGCTCATGTCTACAGTGGATGTTGGTCCAAGCACATAAAAAGGAATATTGTGATACCTGGCAAGCACGGCAAGGCTGTACGTGCCTATTTTATTTGCCACATCTCCGTTTGCGGCCACCCTGTCGCAGCCCACAAATACCGCCTGGACCCACTTGTTTTTCATAACCGTGGCGGCCATGCTGTCGCAAATCAGCGTTACATTCACACCTGAATGATAAAGCTCGTAAGATGTCAGGCGTGCTCCTTGGAGCAGCGGTCTTGTCTCGCAAGCGTATACATTTATATTCATATTTCTTTCTTTTGTAAGGTATATGGGTGCAAGAGCCGTTCCGTACTTTGAAGTTGCAAGAACACCCGTGTTGCAGTGTGTCAGGATACCCATGCCGTCTTTGAGAAGCGTAAGCCCGTGCTCTCCGATTTGCCTGCACATAATTATATCTTCCTGCTTTATCATATCCGCCTCATCTTTTATAACTTTGCAAATCTCTTCTATTGAGCGATGCTTATTCTCAATAACCTTTCCTTCAATCCTGTCAAGCGCCCAGAAAAGGTTTACGGCAGTAGGCCTGGACTTTGCCAGGTACTCCTTGTCCTTCTTAAAATCTTCATAAAATTCCTCAAAGGATGTTTTGCGGGCGGCTTTTGACGAAAGCACAAGGGCATATGCAGCCGCAACACCTATAGCAGGCGCCCCTCTTACCTTAAGCGTTTTTATCGCATGAAAGCAGTCTTCCACACTATTCATTTTGACATATTCCAGGCTTGAGGGAAGCTTGCTCGTGTCCAGAATATACATTTCATCGTTTTCATATTTTACGGTTTCCAGTTCCAAAATCTTTTCCATTGACATTTTTTATCTCACCCTGTTTATTTTGATACAATTATTGTAATATATTTTACTCCATAATAAAATAATTGCAATTTGTACCGGCATAAATGAGGGCATATTGAAATTCGACAGCAATTTCATAATCCATAATAGTGCAGATATTTTTTAAAGGTCGTTTCTCAACTTTGCACAAAAAAATAAATAGAGCAATGAGAT
>JAMOAC010000543.1 GCA_023621975.1 Bacillota bacterium
CAGTTTCTCTTTCAACCTAACTACCCACCTTTACTTCTCCAGGCATTTTCAATACTTGTTTTCTTTCGATTTAACATTTTCAATTGCCTTGCTCAACTTAATCATAAATATGTGAACAAATACTGAAATTGCACTGTTATAAACCGCTTCCGGCAGAATAATCTCCTTAAAAGGATAAAGCAAGTTTACCTGCCCGCGTATTATGCTTCCAAAGAACCACAGGAAAAAAACCGCGCTTTCATAAGCTATCGTAGAAATAAAGGTGAAAAATATCACAACAAAAATATTTTCCCTGTACAACCTTTTATTAATCGAACCAACAGCCAGTCCAAGATATAAGCCAAGAAGAGCATAAAATCCTATCACTTTACCCGATATTATATCCTGCGCCAATCCTGTGAAAAAACCGACTATGGCTCCTTCTACGCTCCCATTGAGAAATGCTGCCGATACAGTGAATACAATTATTAAATTGGGCTTTATGTCGTAAATCCTAATATAGTTCAATATTGTTGATTGGATTAATAATACGCCGACAATACAAGCAGTATAAACCGGAATTTTTATTTTTATTTTTATTTTCATTTTCCCAATCATTGACCTCATCTAATATTTTCTATTTTTTCAAAACATAAACTTCCTCCAGTCCTTTAAAGTCGACTGCAGGTTCAATGATGGCATATCTGTTGAATTCGCTGTTTATCATCCTGATTTCCTTGACTTTGCCTATGACAATTCCTTTAGGATAAATACCTCCAAGTCCCGAAGTCTCAACCACATCCCCTACATTTACATCTATGTCTCCGGCGATATAATCCATACGGCACAGCCCCTTGTCTTTAAGCGTGATATCACCTCTTACAATTACATGTCCGCCTGATTTCGAAATCCATCCGGCTACCTGGCTGTCTTCATCAATAATGGAAATAACCTTGGAAGAAGTAATATCGGATGACAAAATTCTTCCGACAAGGCCCCTGCTGTTTGTAACTACAGGCATGTCTGCCTTTATCCCGTCTCTTGTGCCCACATCTATCCTAAAAATGTCAAACCAGTTTCCAGCATCTTTAGCGATAACATTGCTGCCGACAACAGTATAGTCAGCGAATCTGTCCTTAAGATTCAAAGCTTCCCGCAGCTGCTCGTTTTTTTCCTTGTATATCTTAAGTTCCCTGTTTTCCCTTTCAAGTTCGCTTATCCTGTTTTTGAGCTGCTCGTTCTCGGCTTTTATAGCCTGTATATCCTTAAAAAAGGACACGGCATCATCAATCTTACGTCCTGCAGACGAAAGCAATTCCTGAATCGGGGAAAGAGGAACGCTTAAAATATTGCCAACCCAATTCAGGCTGCTGCTCCTGTTAGCAGTCAATGCAATGGTGACCAGAAGCACTATCGTTATGACTATTACCAACAATATTTTGCTTTTGAAAAGACCCCTCAAAGAATGAGTCTCCTTTCCACGTACAAAATGGCTTATTTCAGCTTCTTAGGAGAAATCAGCACCTTCTTTAACGTTTCTATCTCTTCCAATACTTTTCCTGCACCCTTTACGACACAATCCATAGGGTCTTCTGCGATGGAAACAGGCATACCCGTCTCTTCATTTATTAACTTGTCCAATCCGCTTAAAAGCGCACCGCCGCCCGTCAACATTATTCCCCTGTCCATTATATCAGCGGCAAGCTCCGGAGGTGTCTTCTCCAATGTATACTTAATGGAATCTACTATGGCATTTATAGGTTCCTTCAATGCTTCCATGATTTCTGACGATGTTATGACAAGGTTTTTGGGAAGTCCAGTCACCAGGTCTCTTCCCCGGACTTCCATTTGCTCTTCCTTGGGTTTTGGATATGCAGCTCCTATGGTCATTTTAATTTCTTCTGCAGTTCTTTCTCCTATCATCAAATTATATTCTTTTTTAACATATTGTACAATAGCCTCATCAAACTCATCACCGGCTATTCTCAACGACTTGCTTGTCACTATGCCGCCAAGGGAAATGACTGCAACTTCACTTGTTCCTCCTCCTATATCAACCACCATGCTCCCGGATGGTTCTTCCACCGGAAGGTTGGCCCCAATTGCTGCTGCCATGGGCTCTTCTATAAGGTATACCTCTTTAGCCCCGGCTTGAATTGTAGCCTCTTCCACTGCTCTTTTTTCCACCTCGGTAACACCTGACGGAACGCATATAATAACCCTGGGCTTTGAAAACATGCCTCTGGTTATAGCTTTACGGATAAAATGCTTGAGCATGCTTTGCGTTATATCAAAATCAGCAATAACACCGTCTTTCATAGGCCTTATGGCGACTATGTCACCGGGAGTCCTGCCTATCATGTTCTTTGCATCATCACCGACTGCAAGTATCGTGTTTGTTTTTTTGTTTATAGCCACAACCGACGGTTCTTTAACTACTATTCCCTTGCCCTTTACATGTACCAGTGTGTTTGCCGTTCCCAAATCAATTCCTATATCTCTTGCAAATATACTCATATATATTTCCTCCCAAAACTTTCCCTTGTTGATTTCAAATATGTTTTTTATTGGACCACTATACAAGCTCTCCGGACATTACACCCTCATATTTTGAATTATTTCCAACAATTCAAAATATCATAGCACATATATGCCAAACTTCTCTATTATCCTGCTAAGCTTGTGAAGGGGCAGTCCGACAACATTGAAATAACACCCTTCTATCCGTTCCACAAGCAGTGCTCCCAAACCCTGGATACCGTACGCTCCCGCTTTATCCATGGGTTCTCCGCTATCTATGTAGCTGCGTATAATTCTGTCATCAAGCTCTCGCATTTTTACGCGGGTTTTTTCAAAGTCAGTAATACTCTCAAGGCTGCGCAAGTCAATTACGGAAACCCCGGTTATTACATCGTGCCACTCACCTCCAAGGGTTTTCAGCATTTCATACGCATTGTGCTTATTTTCCGGCTTGCCAAGAATTTTACCCTTTACTACTATAGTGTCGGCACCGATGATCAATGCATCTCTCTCAGGGCATTGCCGTCTTAACATATTCGCAACGCTGTCAGCTTTTTTATACGCAAGCTCCTTTACCACATCTTCCGGGGCCTGAGTCAAATCCACATCTTCATCGGCATGTGAAGGTATTACCTCAAACTTAAGCCCTATCTGCTTCAGGAGTTCATACCTTCTCGGTGATGAAGAAGCAAGTATAATATCTTTCATACCTGTTGTTTCAGCCCTCTCTTTTGTAAAAATAATATATTTTTTCGCTTTTGTTTTTTCATTGTATACACCAATTCTGATTTTTCAACAAAAATCGTTCTTTTTATTATACTATATTTAATGCATTCAATAAAACAATAATATATTAAAAATATGTTTCAATTTGCATTCGAATCTGCATACTTTTTTCCTGATTGTTCCTTTATTTGACAATTGCTGCTTTTCACAGCCTCAGGTACTTATTGTTCCAATCAGTTACTGCACGGCAACGGACAGTCTGCCTACCCCCATTGAAATATCAACATTTATTTTGCTTTGGGATTCGTCATAATTCGGAGAAAAATAATATCCGTCTTTCCTTTCCCAGTTTAAATCTTCAAAATCAGTATCGCAGAAAGCATCCTTGACTTCAAGCCTGACTCCTGATTCCCTGGGAAATACCAGCTCAACATTGGAAGCCCCGGCCTTTATTTCTACATTTGTCATTTCAGTGGTTGCACCAAAAATGATATTAAGATTGCCCGCCCCGAGATGCAACTCCATATTGTCAACTTTGACATTCGACAGGTCCATGGTACCGTTAACGGCTCCCAGCATGGCATCAATATCCCATACCACATTATTATTGAGATTAAGCCTGTAGGTGTAACCATTCCGGTTTCTCAGATAATTTAATATCATTTTTTCACCCGGCTGCCTTATATCCACACGGGCAATCCTGTTTCCATCATCATAGTTCACAAAATGCCTTATTGCAGGGTTTGTTGACGTTCCCTCCAAAAGGTGGTTGCTTACGGCTCCTATATTTAAATTCAATCCTCCAAGTGACAGCTTCAAATCACCTTTTTCGGTTTCCTCAAACTTATCAGCGGTATACAGGTTGTTTCTTTCCATTATTATGTTGCGCTGATGCCTTACATTGTTTATGTAGCCATAAGTGACGATAACCGCTGCCAGCAACACCCACGCTATTATTTTCACTGCCTGCCTTTTTCCGGCTATTATATTAATTCCAATAACCACAAGAAAAAGTGGCCACAGGTCAAGGACAGCGTCAAATATCCACCTGATGTTCATAATTCCCGTATTAATTAACAGCAGAATCGCCCCGGCAATTACAAGGAAAACCCCAATACCGAT
>JAMOAC010000027.1 GCA_023621975.1 Bacillota bacterium
AACGGGTTGGTTATCCAGAAGTTGAAGAAAACCCTGAAAATAGTTGTTCAATTCTTCTCTCTGCAAGGCACTTAATCCGTTAACAGTAAAAGCTCCGGCAGCTATTCCAATAACAAATGCGATTAGAAGGAAAAAATACCTGTTTGAATTGTTCTTCAGGTGTTTTACAAGTATTTCGCGAAATTTTCTAAACAAGCTGCCCCCTCTTTTCATAAGTTTCTCACTAAAAATTCTATGCCGTATAATTTTAAAAAATTACATTAAACATTATTTTAGTAAACTGTATATATCAACTATATCAACTGCTATATATCCGATTAATCATTTCAAAAGCTTTTATCAACACTGTATTATTTCAGCTGATAAAACAAGATTCTTAATACAGGCATTTCACCGGAATAACAATGCCAAACCGGGGGCAGCAATGTCTTTTCTTTACCTACAATTTTATCTTCCCGTCAAGAATTTTCTCGGCAAGTAAAATTCCTATTATTGTTTTGGCATCGGTTATTTCGTGATTCAAAATCATGTTGACCAGTTCGCCCACTTTTACCTTTTCCGTAGTAAGGAATTCGTCTTCATCCGTATGAGAGTCGCCTTCTTCAAGCTTCGTTGCAGCATATAGATGCAGCACTTCGTTTGAAAATCCTGGTGTCGTGTGTATACTGATAAGATGCTTGATTTTCCCGGCTGAAAGTCCCGTTTCCTCTTTAAGTTCCCTGCGTGCACAGGTTTCAGGATCCTCTCCCGGATTGAGCCTTCCTGCGGGAAGCTCCAGCAAAACTTTTTCTATAGGCTTTCTGTACTGCCTTACCATATATATGCTTCCATCACTTCCTATCGGAATTACAACCGAAGCGCCCGGGTGCAGCACCAGGTCACGGGTGGCCTCCTTTCCGTTTGGCAGTGTAACCGTCAAGCGCTCCACCTTGATAATATTTCCGTTGTAAAACTGTTGCCTTGATACCGTTTTTTCTTCGTAATTCATAATATGCCCCTTTCTTTTTGATGTTTTTTGATTTCATTTCGTGCCAGTTTGTCACATCTGTTGTTATACTCATTGTCGCTGTGGCCTTTTACTTTTATCCAGTTGACCTTATGTATTTTCATCAAATCACAAAGCTGTTTCCACAAATCAATATTTTTCACTTCCTCCTTCTGCGAAGTTACCCATCCGTTTGACTCCCAGTTGGACAGCCATCCTTGTGTAAATGCATTTACCAGATATGCACTGTCACTGTACAGGTCCACTTCACAGGGTTCTTTCAGGCATTGAAGCGCTTTTACCGCTGCCAACAGCTCCATTCTGTTGTTGGTCGTGTTCTCTTCAAACCCTGAAATCTCCTTTTCATGTTCACCGTATTTCAATATGGCTCCCCAGCCACCGTCACCCGGGTTCCCCGAACACGCCCCATCTGTATAAATTGTAACTTTCTTCATATTCACTCCTTAAAACTAAAAATTTTTTTTATCTCCCTTGCCCTTCTTGTACACTCATTCATGGCTTCCATTACCGCATACCTGAATCCGTTCTTTTCCAGCGCTTTGACAGCTTCTATAGTGGTCCCCGCAGGTGAGCAGACCTGGTCCTTGAGTTCACCGGGGTGCCTGCCGGTCTCAAGTACCATTTTAGCCGAGCCAAGAACCGCTTGTGCAGCAAGTTTATATGAAAGGCTTCTTGGCAATCCTGACAGTACTGCTGCATCAGCCATAGCCTCAATAAACATGAATACATAGGCAGGACTGCTGGAAGTAAGGGCAGTAACTTCGCACATTAATTTTTCATCCAGCATTTCGGTTTTCCCTACACAGTTGAAAAGCACCTTTACAGTTTCCAAATCTTTCCTGTCCACGTTCCCGTCATGGGAAATCAATGTTATTCCCTCTCCTATAAGTGCGGGAGTATTTGGCATTGTTCTTATTACCTTTGCTTCACTGCCCAGTATCCTTTTAAAAAGTGATATCGGTACGCCAACAGCAATGGAAACTATGAGCTTTTTGTGATCTGTGGAATCCTTACATTTTTCAAGCACCTTTTCAACAACATTCGGTTTTACCGCAATCACGATAACGTCGCAGGTGCTGACCACTTCACTTTCGCTATTTAACGGCTTAATGCCGATATCCTTTTTTAACAGGTCAAGCTGCTCTTGATTTATATCATATACGTAAATTTTATCAGGCAAAACGGTCCCGGACTTGACAATGCCTCTTATTAAAGCCTGTCCCATATTGCCTGCTCCTATAAACCCCAATTTTATATCAAGGCTTCCGTTCATAATAATCAACGCTCCTTTTATGTTTTAATATACCCCTGATTTTAATGCCATTATTATGACATGCTAAAATTTACATATATAATATCATAAATTATATAAAATCTGCATTAAAATATCTGAATCTGTACAAAAGCATTTATGCTATATAAAGTACTGGTTAAAATTAAAATATTTTTACCTGTTGACAACAGTATGAAGCTTATTGTATACTATAAAGCGTCCTAGGGGTATAGCTCAAGTGGTAGAGTAGCGGTCTCCAAAACCGTTGGTTGTGGGTTCGAGTCCTACTGCCCCTGCCAGATAAAAGCTTGAAACAGTTATTGTTTCAAGCTTTTTCATTTTTTCTTAAGTCGCCTTCAGATTGTCCACTGTTTTGCTGGTTTTATGTCAATTACGGGAATTTTTTATATAAAAACAAAGCCTCGCAATGAGGCTTTTTCTACGGGTGATATTTCTTAATGTTATCTCTGCTCCGTAATAAAGTTCTGACGAATTTTATCAGACAGCAGATTCTTCTTTATGTCTCAAACCTTCACCTTCCAAACCCGCTTGTTTTGCCGAAAACTTTGAACATGCATTTTTTGCGGTTCCGTCAAAGGTTCTTACGGTAAACAATTTGCAATATCCCATGTTCTTATTTCTTTTGTCTTCTCCTGCAGACTGGATAAAAAATTCGCACTGGATACACTTGCGCTTTGATTTCAAATTTATCGGCGTAAATCTGTGTTTTGAGCAGGAATAGTTGCCGGATACAATTCCTTTAAAGTAGCATAATACATCGTGATTTACCGGAACAGGTGACCCATGTACACAATTTGTGCAAATTTTCTTTTGTGAGTTCAACATTCAAATACCCCCGATACCATCATATTGTCGGTATATATTATAGCACTAAAGGCACAAACAGGGCATTTTCGGGAAATATCCCGTAAAATTTTCAGTCCCAGCTGAAAAAAAGGTTATATATTGGTATGACAAGTGCCGCCAATGCTACCAGAAATATCATAACGGCGCCAAGCCTGTTCTTTTTTTTCCACGTCCAGACCCCGTAGCTGACAGTGTGAATAAATACGGATACCAGGAGTATCAGGCCGATAATTACCGGAAAAGTAATCCTGATCATTTGGGTATCACCTTTCCTTTGGTTGTATAAATGGGAGCTGATTTTACCATCAAACCTGGCCTTCTTATTTTTACGTCAATATTGACATTGAATTCCGAATTCTCGTATTTGGATAGCCAGTTAAAGTTTTCCCATTCGTCCCATGTAGCAAATTTTTTCTTCATTAATTTCCCAAATCCGCAAATATCGGATTTTAACTCCCTGGAGGTTTTATAAAGAAATTTTGTCATATCTTCCTTTATGAATTTTTCCGCAGCTTCCTCAAGTATTGTCACTTTGTCCGTATCATCATAATTTTCTCCGCTCTGGATTGATATAAATTCACCTTCGAGTTTTATATCCAGGTCAATTACAGGCTTATCCCCTTCCATGTTCACTTTGATGACAGGGCTTCTGCCTGAACTTATGCTTAATACAACAATCATATTCTCATATAAGGGATCTTTTAAAGTATAATAGAAATTTTTAAACTTTCCACTTATAATCAAATAATTAGTGGTTTCGCTGCCATCAAGATCCCCTACCATTTTTGAACCGTTAAAAACAGCAACCCCCATAATCTCAGATTTTAAATCGCCGACCCTCGGAATGAATCCCGCTTTGAAATCTCCTTCAAAGGGGATGTCCCGGCCCTTTTCCCTGTAGGTCGAATTTTCGAGGTCAAATTCATCAGAAGATTCATATTTGCTTACAGATGCAAGGGTGACTACAGGTTGGCTGACGGAGGAAGCCTGTTCCAGGAAGAAGTCCAATAGCTGTGACCCTACCGTGAAGCTGGTGTACTTATATGATGTTAAATTCAATTCGTAAAATTTGGCAGGGTTTACTTCCAGTACCGGTTTTATGCTACGCAGATATTCCTCTGCAGACCCTCTGGAAACTACTATATAGGTATTTCCCCTGACCCCGCGAAATCTTTTCAATGCATTAATATATTTTTGT
>JAMOAC010000238.1 GCA_023621975.1 Bacillota bacterium
ACTGTCAGGCAGCATTTTGAGGAAGAAGGTTATTATGCCGCCAAAATCCTTTTGGAAGCTGCTGCAGGTTCCGGGATACAGTATAACAGGATACTGGTCGGAACTCAGCTGGTGATACGCTCCTCAACAGCTGTATTGGATTAAATAATGGACGTTGGGAAACACTACTTAAAAATATTTCTCAAATATATTTAGAATTTAGAAAGGAGTATTGATATGCTAAACGACAAGCAGCTGGACATAATGATAAGGAAACTGGAACGACTTATAAACACTCTTTCAGACTATAAATTTTCTGTCATAGGGGATATGGAAGTAAGTCGTTTTGAGACCAAGAAGCAATACCACCAGGTACCGGACGATGCAAGTTTATATGTAAAGACAAAGCGCGGCGATACATGGGGCGGTGAAAAGACATATTGCTGGTTCCGCGGGACTGCACGCATACCTGAGGAATACAGGGGCAAAGCAATTTTTATTCATCCGGTCTTAGGCGGGTTTGAAGGATTTTTATGGGTTAACGGCATTCCCAGAGGCATTTTTACAACAAAATATTCCAACCAGATTTCTTCCATTCACGAATATGCATTGTTAACGAGCAATGCGGACCCTGACCAGGAGCTTGACGTGGCAATTGAATTTTATGCAGGGCATTATATAAACGGATTAAATCCGCTTGAGAAATTTGAAATGCCGAATTTTACGTTTACCTTTGACCATATTTCACTGTGCGCAAAAAATCAGGATATCATTGATTTTATCTTTGATCTTCGAACTCTTGTCCAGTTGGCCCAATCAATGGATAAATTAAGCTTTAGAAGGGCCGATGTATTAAACTGCCTTATTGAAGTTCATAAAACGGTATACTATTCAGTTGATGAAGTACCTGAAAGTACATGGCGTGCTGCACTTGCAAAGGCCAGGGAAATAATGAAGCCCGTATTAAGTGTTAAGAACTCACAGTCAGCACCGATGGCAGGTATCATAGGTCATTCCCATATGGACACGGCATGGCTGTGGCCTATTGATGTCACCCTGAAAAAGTGCGCACGAACATACTCCAATCAAATAAGCCTTATGGAGCAGTATCCTGAATACAGGTTTATTCAGAGCTCGGCTTTTCATACTGAAATGATCAGGCGCCACTATCCCAAGCTGTTTGAGATGATCAAGGGTAAAGTGGCTGAAGGACGGTACGAACCGAACGGTGCTGTATGGGTGGAATGTGACTGCAATATTACTTCAGGTGAATTCCTGATCCGCCAAATGCTGTGGGGGCAGAATTTTACACGCAAGCACTTTGGTTTTACATCCAACTGCTTATGGATGCCGGATACTTTCGGCTATAGTGCTGCCATCCCCCAGATTATGAAAGGATGCCATGTAGACTATTTCCTTACAACCAAGCTGTCATGGAATGATACAAACAAATTCCCGTACGAAGCTTTTTATTGGGAGGGTATAGACGGTACAAGGGTATTTGCACACTTTAATTCAATTCACTGCTGGCCTGATCCGGAAGCGTTAATAAAAAACCTGGAAGGACGGGATAGCAACAATTACATCCAAAACAAGAGAACCGTAAATAAGAGGCTTATTTGCTATGGCTTTGGCGACGGAGGAGGCGGACCAATATTTGAAATGATAGAAGCGGCACGCCGTGTCCGTGATCTGGAGGGATGTCCGAAGGCTGAGCATGTAGAGGTAGGCCAATTTATGAAGGATATGGAGCGGGAAGCTATTGATCCTCCACTGTATCGGGGAGAGTTGTATCTGGAAATGCACCGCGGTACATTGACAAACATGCATGATATAAAACGGAATAACCGCAAAGCTGAGTTTCTTATCCATGATTTGGAACTCTTAACCGTAAGGAAAGCAATAGCTGAAGGAAAAGCCGCGACAGATGAGCATCTAAGGCCGCTTGTGGAGACTGTGCTAGTAAACCAGTTCCATGATATATTGCCGGGAAGCAGTATTTCCGAGGTACATGACCAGTCCTGCCGTGAAATGTCCGAGGTGCTGAGAAAAGGAAAAGAAATGATTCCTGGATTGGTTGCGGCAAAGCCTGAAGAAAATGCTATTACCGTTATAAATACCCTTGGTTTTGAGAGAAACGAAGTAATCAGAATTCCCGACATGGAAGGCATGACGCCGGTGAACGGTGAACTCTCCGTTCAGCGGTACACGGACATACACGGAAACAAGATGCTTTGCATCGGTCCTGTAAAGCTGCCGCCCATGGGCAGTGTTACCATTAAATTTGATAAAGAAAGGCCGCAGCAGAAAGGGGAGGATTCTGTTTTCTGCTATGACGGGTCAGTTCTTACCACTCCGTTTGCACAGATTACATTTGAAAATAACGGTACAATAGCTTCTTTTATTGATACCCGTGTAAACAGGGAATTACGCGGTAACGGATATCCTCTTAATACTTTCCTGATAGCTGAGGATGTGCCTGCGCTGTGGGATAACTGGGACATTGATGCCGACATTCAGATGAAGTTTGTGAATGCTTCCGAACTGCTTGAGCGTAAGGTAGTATCAACCGGTCCGTTGGAATTCAGGATCCGCAGCCGCTACAAGATATGCGAAGGCTCATATATTACTCAGGATATGGTTTTCTATGCCCATACACCGCGTGTTGATTTTGAGACCGTTATCGATTGGAATGCAAAGCACAGGTTCCTCAAGACTTCTTTTGACACAACTGTCAGGAGTAATACCGCCCGCCATGAGATCCAGTTTGGATACTGCCATAGGCCTACAACAAGGAATAATACTCTTGAACAGGCTATGTTTGAGGTACTTAATCATAAGTATACGGACCTGTCCGAGCCAAGATATGGTGTATCAGTATTGAATGACTGCAAGTACGGTGTGTCGGTAGAGGGTTCATCTATCAGGTTGTCTCTTCATAAAGGCGGATGCAACCCTGATCCTCGTGGCGATGCTGGTGTACATGAGTGCGTATACTCATTCCTGCCGCATGTGGGAGGCTTCAGTGCCGAAAACGTGGTTCATCCTGCTTACTGCTTAAATGTATCGCCGATTGTGGTTAACGGCCGGGCTGACATGCCATCCCTTGCTATGACAGAGCCAGGCAATATTATCATTGAGACGGTCAAGCCCTGTGAAGACAACCAGAAAGCATTTATCCTGAGACTTTATGAAGCTGAGGGAAGCTTTACCCACAGTACATTAAAGCTTGGAATACAGCCGAAGAGTGTAGAACTGACCAATATGCTGGAAGAGGCGATAGAAGAGCTGCCATGTAAAAATGAAATACAGCTTACTTTCCGCCCGTTTGAGATAAAGACAATAAAAGTGGGATATTAATAATTTTCCTGGTATCAAAATTTCTTTCTGGTAAAAAGTTTAAGTTTCTTATGTAATAAGGGAGTTTCTTATGTAATAAGGGGGATGAAAGATGACAAAAAAAGAAAGAGTGACCCTGGCTATTAATCACAAGGAACCTGACAAGGTGCCAAAAGGGGAAATAGCCATTGAAGACAGCGTAGTTAAAAAGCTGATCGGCGAAGACCGTTATAATCAGCTTGGCCAACTTGGAAGCGAGCTTGCCGCACGTGAGTTGCTCCATATGGATCTGGCTTTTGTCAATGACTTTCCTGTAAAGGTCGTTGGAAAAACCGATGAGGGATATGACATAATACAGACTGCTTTTGGCAATCAGATCATTGACAATGGCAAGTCTAGCCATACTTATAAGCCACTGGTGGATGATATAGAAGACGCTGAAAAATATCGGGTGCCGGATATGAACTGGTGCCCTACTGACAAACTTGATTTTTTCGTAAATAACTCTGACATGTATGTGGTAGCTCAAATAGGCGGGCCTGCAAGCAATGTATATTTGTGCCTTGGCATGGAGGACTACATGGTTTATTCGCTTACAAATACCAAAGAGATAGGCATTATCGCAGAGAGGATCATGGAATATGAAATAAAAAGGGCTAAAATATTCCTGGACCACGGTGCTGATGCGATACTGATTGCAGATGATATTGCTTTCAATTCAGGTCCGTTCCTTCCTCCTGCAATTATGGACCAGATTGTTTATCCGTACCTGACATGGGCGGTAAGGGAAATAAAGAAGTACAAGAATGTGCCTGTATTCATGCATACGGACGGATATGTGTACAACATAATGGACAAAATAATTGAATGCGGCTTTGACGGACTGCAGTCTCTCCAGCCGTCTTCAGGAATGGACATTGCCAAGATTAAGGCCAATTACGGAAAAGATTTATGCCTTATGGGCAACATAGACCTGGATTACTTACTTACCTTTGGAACCCCTCAGGAAGTGGAA
>JAMOAC010000062.1 GCA_023621975.1 Bacillota bacterium
CGCAATTAGCCCTGAAACAAAAGGATCCGTGGACGATGAAATTGCTGCAGTCAGAAAAATCCGTGGTAAGCTTGTCTTTGAAATACCGAAAAATCGACAGGCCTTGAACTCCAGATTGACCCTACCTTTGGCAGCGGACAAATAATTGTAAAACTTGATAAATAATTTAAGAGGAGGAGGTTATTATCATGAAAAAAGCAGGTGGAATTATAGCTCTCATTGCCGGCATCTTTGGAGTTATTGCAGCTATAGTCACACTGTTTGTCGGTGGCATTGGTTCAGCCTTTGGAGGAGAAGGTGCAGAAACCGTTATCGGTTTAGGCTGGGGAGGTATTTTATTTTCCTTTCTGGTAATCATTTTCGGCGCCATATCAATCGGATCGAAAGGTAAAGTACCCGGGATCTTGCTCATAGTAAGCGCCATAGCAGGTGCCATTCTTGGCGGTACATTTGTGGCAGTTTTCATGGTGTTGGCACTTATCGCCGGAATCCTGACCGTTATTGGAAAGAGAAAAGAAGAGAAAACAACTAAAGCAGAAGAAATATAATATTATATTTTGATTGCCAGAAAATAAAAAAGATTTATTCTTCTTTTTTTTATCAGTGCAAAGAACATTTGTTCTGTAAAAAGAAGGAAATAGATGCTCAAAGCAGCAGCATATGCACGCTACAGCAGCTACAACCAGCGTGAAGAACCTATCGAAGCTCAACTCATGGCAATTCGTGAATATTGTCAAAAACGATATACAGCTCGTTAGGATATACATTGTCGAAGCTAAAAGCTCAACAACAGATGACAGGCCTGGCTTTCTACATATAATACAGGACAGTTATAAAGGACTTTTTGATGATGTAATTGTTCACGAACTGGACCGATTAAGTCGGGACCGGTACGACAGCGCATTTTATAAGCGCCATCTTAAAAGAACAGTGTGCGGCTCATATCGGTCATGGAAAACCTGGATGATAACCCCGAAAGTATTATCACATAGTTAATGCCATAGCTTTTGGAATATTTCAACCTTCTATGAAAGAAAAGATGGATTAGCTAGAAGCCAAAAAGACCCATCTTATTATCAAATTGGAAGAAGCCAAATTGCAAGCTCAAATGCATGTACCTACTGCTGAAATGATCCACCAACTACTTACAAAATATGCTCATATAAGAAATAAAAATCCGGATGAACAAAAACGCATTATCCGGATTTATATTAAAATAGTTGTTGAATTTTATGATAAAGTTGATATAGAAACATTTGATTGGTGGAGGCGAGGGGAGTCGAACCCCTGTCCGGAACCACATCAACAAAAGCTTCTCCGGGTGCAGTCTGTATTTTAATGCATGGCTACGTTTCCCTTGCGGGACAATAGCCCTGCGTTTCCCTCCAGTGAACCCCTACAGACAGGGTTTCACTTTCGGTAGCCTTTAAATACCGCTGCAGCTCAAGGCTACCACTGCAGCTGTTCCGGCGTTTAACCTTCCCACGCAGAAGGGCTGACTTAATGACGCCAGTTACCCCAGGCGCAGCAACCTGGGACTGACGGGCTACCTGAATATTAGGCAGCAGCTAATGCGTAATTATTGTTGTTTGCGTTTATTTTTATTTCTCGTTTTTTAAAGAGGCCAACGAGAATCCTCTACCCGCTACTTTTGTCTCAATGATCCCGTCGAAACCAGTACGCCCCCATATTAAAACTTGTGTTAAAAAAATATATTAAAGTTTATTATTTTTTCAAGTATCCATTTATTTAAACTAATTATTTAATTATTATCTCTATATTACTCTACTACATTACTCTACTACTTTTATCTCGTATTTCTATTTTTGTTATCTCGCAATTATCTCGTATTTCTATCTTGTATTTCCGTTTCTGTTTTGTACCAATGTTTATCTTCTACTTCTATTATAGGCTATTTCCATTATATGCTATTTCTATTATATACCATCTCTATTATTATATATATGCTATCCGATAATACGTTGCTTGCTATTAATCTATTGTTTTTGTATATCGATGTCATTATGCTGATGTTGTTTGATTAATATCTCAACCTATTATCCTATTATTTATCTTCTGCTCTATTCTTTTATTTACCCTTATTTTTTGTTTTCAACACTGCAAATTTTACAACTTCAGTACTTTGCATATCCTTTTGCCAATAACCAGCTTACTGATAACCTTTCTTCCCGACTTTCCTTATCCGTTGTTAAATACCTGGTCTGCTAAATCCCTACCTTGTTAAATCCCTACATAAACTGTTCTTTCATTCTTCTGTCTATTTCCCTTTTTGCATCTCTTTCAGCTGCATCAGCACGTTTATCATAAAGCTTTTTACCTCTTGCAACAGCAAGCTCTATCTTCACAAGCCCGCCTTTAAAGTACACCTTAAGAGGGACCAGCGTCATACCCTTTTGCTGGGTATATCCTATCAGTTTTGTTATCTCTTTCTTATGGAGTAACAGCTTGCGAGGTCTCAAGGGGTCCTTGTTGAATATGTTCCCCTTCTCATAAGGACTTATATGCATTCCGTTGAGAATAACTTCGCCGTTCTCAATTGTAGCATAACTATCCTTAAGATTAACCATTCCTTGTCTTATGGATTTTACTTCGGTACCTGACAGGACTATCCCAGCTTCAAAGGTCTGCTCGATAAAGTAGTCGTGCCATGCTTTTTTATTTCTCGCAACTTCTTTAATACTTTCGTTAGCTTTTGCCATTTTCATGCGCCTTTCAAGCAACAACTGCTTTTTTTCCGATAAAAATAACCCTTTCCTGCGAAAAGGGTCTACCTCAATTGCATATCATATTATAGCGGCATTAACCTGTCGTGTCAAGTGTCATTAAACATGTTTTCATCTTTTCCAGCAGCTCATATGGTATATGCAAATTCCCCAATCCAATCCCTATTTCAATATGTGGCTTAAAGCTCCCGTGATAGTCGCTTCCCCCGGTAACCAAAAGCCCGTGCTTGTCCGCAAGTTTAAGGAGCATTTGTGTTTCCTCTTCTGAGTTGTCAACGTATATTGCTTCAATTCCTTTTAGGCCTTTTTCTGCAAGATATTCCAAAAGCTTGTCCAAAGACTTGTAATCCATGTTCAGGTGTACTGGATGTGCGAGTACCGGCAATCCTCCTGCCTTGACTATCTCCCTTATGCCTTCTTCGGGTGAAAGCATTTTTCTTCTGTAATATGCCGGCCTTCCCTCTGAAAGATACTTGTCAAAAGCTTCACTTACGCTTTCCACATAACCCTTGTCTACCATTACTTGGGCTATATGAGGCCTTGCAATAATTCTTCCTCCTGCCTTTTCCTCCACTTCGTCCATGCTTATATCAAAACCCATTTCATTTAGTTTCCTTATCATTTTGGGATTTCTTTCTTCCCTGTTCTTTCTCATTACCTGCAGGATATTTTCTATATTCATATATGAAGAGTCAAAAAAATAACCCAGCATATGCATTTCAGGCTCAAAATCAACGCTTATCTCCACACCCGGAATTACCTCCACGCCGCTTCTTTTCCCTTCCTCAAGGGCCTGTCCGACTCCGTCTATTGTATCATGGTCTGTCAATGCTATTGCTGCAAGGCCTTTTTCACGGGCATGCCTTACCAGCTCTCCAGGGCTCAGGCTGCCGTCCGATGCAGTAGAATGAGTGTGCAAATCTATAAGTTTCACTTTATCCAATATTCCTCCTTCTTGCAGATATCAGGCGGAAATTGTCCGTCATATATCATTTTTAAAACCTTATCAAGCTTCTTTAATGCATTGCATACCTGTTCAACAGTAACAAGACCCTGTTCCAAAGCCTGTGCAAGCTCATCTGTATCAAGCACTTTTAATGCCCCGTCGGGCATAAGTTTTATGTCAACAAGCAAATCCGTCAATATATACTTATCATTGTCCTTATCATATTCTACATCAATAATATCACAATACCAGTAAAGAAATGCACCTTGAGCATTATAGAACCTTCCTACTTTGTATCCCTCATTTAAAAATGTATATGAGACCCCGCTGTTAAAATCGTTTCTCGGCCTTATGGCACTCCACTTTGTAATCAGCAAATTCTTGTCCCTGTATAGCAGTTCATCTCCTGAAATGTCTACCGTTTCAAAAGGTATAAATCTTTTTCTTAACACAGTAGGTTTTTTCATAAATACCTCCAAAGTTCCCGCAAAATAAAACTATATTTATCCTATTATATATTACAATACAAAATATTCAAATATTTTTTAGCTCATCTTTTATACGGAAATTATTTCCCATATTATACCATCAAATGATTGGAATGTTATAATATATTAGAT